>JAQXQS010000186.1 GCA_029101305.1 Clostridia bacterium
CTAAGTGCTTCACCTGTTACAGATGTAGCGGAAACTGACAGTTCCAATGCCTCACCTGGATCAATTGTTAGTCTTCTTCCTGTAGCGCCTACAAAAATACGGCGTACATGAATTTCAAAGCTAATAATGAAACGATTTCCATAGCCATCTGTTACCCGGCAAGCATATGATTGATTTTCTTTTATATTCTCAATTGTATAATTGTTCTGATTCACACCTGGAATTATTTGTTCATCCTCTTCATCATCACATACATACCATTGATATGTCAGTTCAACTCCTGGCTTTGCTTTAGCTATGACTTCCATTGTAACAGATCCGTCATAATCTACATCAAATTCTGTCTGGGTAGCACTATAATCAATTTTTAACCCAGAATCTATCTTGAGATTAAAATTAACATACTGCTCTTCGTTTCCATCAGAAACACGGCAATAATATTCTGCATTTTTCGTTATATTTTCAACCTTCAGGCTGGCTTTATCTTTGTTCCCTTCGATTTCTTCCCCATCGCCTTCCTCATTTCTACGGAACCACTGATAAGTCAGTTTATCTGTCAATTTGGAAGAAGCAGAAACCTTTAATTCCACAGTAGCATTTAAATCAACTTTTATATTCTGCTCAGTCTCTCCTTCAATTTGCAGGCTCTTCACATTTATATCGAAATACTCATCCAAACCATTTCCATATGGATCTGCTACAATACATTTATAGCGAACACTGCTATTTAATGCTCCCGTTGTAAATTCGGCTCCTGTTGCCCCGGAAATTTCAACCCATTCCTCAGTCTCGCCATTTGGTTTCCATTGATACCATTGATAACTAAGAGCCACTCCTTCATCGGCGCTTATAGTAGTTTTCAATGTTTTGCTTTCGCCTGCCTCTATTTCATCCAAATGACTTGAATAATCCTCGTCTTCATACTTAAGCCCGGAATCTACACTTATGGAAAAATACTCACCACATTCATAACCGTTATCAGAAGTCAAGCAGCAATAAGTTTCCTTCTCAGTAACATCATCCAAGACAAATGTAGACTGGTCAGCACCCTCAATCTCTTCATAGTCATCTTTTTCTTCATTCCACTTTTTCCACTGATACTTAAGATCTTTTCCAAGCAGTGAATATGCCGTAGAGTTCAGAACTGCCTGTTCATGTACCTTGACAGATACGGATTCATAACGATAGTCCTCATCTTCACTGTTTTCCAAGGCAATCGTTTTTACTCTAACGCCATAATTCTCATATTGTGAGAACCCATTTGTATCAGTTGTAACACAATAATAATTTCTAGACTGCACAGCACTTTCGATTACAAGTACGGAACTAGTTGCTCCTTCTATGAGAACCATGTCCCCACTTCCCGTGTTCCAGTCACTTTCATACCACTGATAAGTCAATGCAGAGCCATCTGTAGAATAAGCCTCTGATGTAAATTCTACACGATCATAAAGATTTACTGTCGGCCAATGGTCTGTATTATAATTAGTTTCTATACTCTCTGGCGAAACCAGATTCTCAGTTTCCTGCTGTTCTTCCGCCGCCTGAAAATCTGCCTCTGCTCCCACAGCACCCTCATCAGATGTAAATCCATCTTCTGCATCTGCACCTTCAAAAGCATCCGCCCCAGCTTCACTCGTGGCAGTTGCAGCATCTTCTACTGCAAATCCGTCAGCTGCGTCCTCGCTGCTTTCCACTTCCGCGCTGATCTCATCTCCAGCCACAAATCCGTCTGTTTCTTCCGCAGCACTGACCATCAGGCTGTTTGCAGGAAGTGAAGTCACAGTCATTGCCATTGCCAGTAACAGTGCCAATCGTTTTCTCTTCATATACGTTCCTCCCGTTTGAATTTTCGATTTACTGCAGTGCAGTAATCAATCATAAGTTAATTTTAACTGATTTGGTCTATGTTTTCAATTAAATTCTGTGCACTTTTCATCTAATTTTCGAGTTTTAAATTTGTGCACTTTTCCAAACGAACTCCTCACGTCAGGCCAAACTCGCTCTAGCTCGCTGCCTGCAAAAAAAGCTGTCATTTTACCAGCACTTCGCACCAGGCGCAGCCTGTAAAACAACAGCTTTCCTACTATTTCTTAATTCAGTTCAAGTCTTTATTCTTCCGTATCCTCCGCCGGTTCTGCGGGGATAAAAACGCGGGAGTTTTCGTGTTTTTCTTTTTGTTTCAAAGCATTGACCCTCTCAGTGGCTTCCTTGCAGAATTCCATCTGGGAATTGATCAGAAGCTTGCCTCTCTTGTCCTGCTTCTCGTAGGTTCCGTCTGGCTGGAGAAGGTGGGCCTTCACATTGTCGCGGAATTCCAGGTCCAGTACATGCTTGATCTCATTCTTGATCTGCTCGTCCTCAACCGGGAAAACGATCTCCACACGGCGGTCCAGGTTACGAGGCATCCAGTCCGCACTGCCCATATAAATTTCATCACTGCCGCCATTTTTGAAATAAAAAATACGGCTGTGCTCCAGGAAGTTTCCTACGATAGAACGCACATGGATATTCTCACTTACTCCCGGAATTCCTACTTTCAGACAGCAGATACCACGAATCAGCAGATAAATCTGCACTCCACAGGAAGAAGCATGATAAAGGGCCGCCATAATCTTCGGGTCACAAAGAGAATTCATCTTCGCCACGATCATGGCCGGCATGCCTTTTTTCCCATGTTCTGCTTCTCTTTCGATCATCTTCAAGAACCGTTCCTTCATCCAGATAGGTGCTACGATCAGACGATTCCAGCTCTTCGGCTCAGAATAACCGGAAAGCATATTAAAGACAGCAGTTGCATCCTCTCCAAAACGTTCATCACAGGTGAAAATACCACAGTCTGTATACAGCTTTGCAGTAGAATCATTATAATTACCAGTTGCCAGGTGAACATAACGACGGATTCCGGTATCCTCACGGCGTACCACCAGAGTGATCTTACTGTGGGTTTTCAGACCCACCAGACCATAGATAACATGGCAGCCTTCTTTTTCCAGCATTTTCGCCCATACGATATTGTGCTCCTCATCAAAACGGGCCTTCAGCTCCACCAGAACAGAAACCTGTTTGCCATTCTCTGCTGCCTGCGCAAGGGCTGCAATGATGGGAGAATTGCCGCTGACACGATACAGAGTCTGCTTGATTGCCAGAACATCCGGATCCTTGGCAGCCTGACGGACGAAATTTACAACCGGGTCAAAGCTCATATATGGATGATGAAGGAATACATCTCCCTCACGGATCACCTGGAAAATATCCTTGCTGGTATCTGCAAATGCAGGTACTACGGCAGGTGTATATTTCGGCTCTTTATACTCATCAAAACCATCCTGTCCATAAACCTTCATCAGCATGGTAAGATCCAGAGGTCCATTAATATAGAAAATATCCTCTTCCTTGATATCAAATTCCTTTTTCAGGATTGCCAGAAGCTTCGGATCTGTTTTGTCCTCCACCTCAAGACGGATCACTTCGCCCCACTGGCGCTTCTTCAACTGTTTCTGGATCTCTACAAGAAGATCCTCTGCACCATCCTCATCAATGGAAAGATCCGCATTTCGCATAATACGATAAGGATGCGCACAAACCACATCATAGCCAAGGAAAAGCTTATCAATATTTCGCTCGATGATCTCCTCCAGAAGAATCACGGTGGTATCCTCATTCTTTTCGGACGGGATAACGATCACGCGGGGAAGGACAGACGGCACCTGGACAGTGGCAAATACCAGCATATCCTTGCCTTTTTTCTTATCCTTTTTGGAAATCAGGGCTCCGATGTTCAGAGTCTTGTTTCGGATCAGTGGAAATGGTCTGGAAGAATCCATTGCCATCGGGGTAAGGACCGGATATACATTGTCCTCAAAATAACGGTCTACATATTCTTTCTGCTCTTCATTCAGCTTCTCATGCTCCATTACCAGATGAAGTCCCACTTTTTCAAGAGCAGGAAGAAGGGAACGGTTCAACGTGCTGTACTGGGAACGGACAAGCTCATGGGTCTGGGCACTGATTTCTTTCAGCTGCGCCTTCGGGCTCATTCCTGCAATATCCGTTTTCTCATATCCGGCGTGAACCTGATCCTTCAGGGAAGCCACACGAACCATGTAAAATTCATCCAGGTTCGAAGATACGATACTTGTAAATTTCAGTCTCTCAAATAATGGCAGGCTTTTATCTCTTGCTTCTGAGAGAACACGGTCATCAAACTTCAGCCAGCTTAACTCCCTGTTCACGAAATACTCCGGTTTTTCAAAAAATTTCAGATCCATTGTGCCCCTCCTCACAATTTTCTCTTACGCCTCAGTACCAGACGGATACCAAATACCTCTTCAAAAAATTCAACCTTATCCTTCAGAAGGCCAAGCTCAAGGGAAATATCCTGGTCAGAGTCCACTGTCAAAAACAGGGTCTGATCTTTCAAAAGAGCCTTCATATTCTTTACCTTCTGATAATGGCTGCGGTCCATGGCGTTGGCAATACGAAGAATAGCCGTCAGCTTCGCAATAAGAAGATATACCGAACGGTCCATTCCGATTTCCCCGGCAATTTCCTGATAATAAACAAATTCCGTGGTATTATAACGTACAGCATTTGCTATGATCTGACGCTCTTCTGTGGAAAGTCCGATAATCTCCGTAGCCATAATGATCTGGTAAGAACATTCTGCCACATCTCCCATGCTGATATATTTTCCACAGTCATGAAGCTGTACGGCAATCTGCAGAAGCAGACGCTCTCTGTCACCCATTCCGTGCACCTTCTTCATACTGTCAAAAATTGACAATGCCAGATCTGTGGTTCCCTTGATATGTTCTTTTCCAGTGGAAAACCTCTTTGCAATATTATGTGATGCCACCAGAATATCATTTTCAAAATTGTGTGCACTCTTGATGAAATTATTCTTTTCGCCAAAATCATAGGCAATTCCATCCAATAAAGAAACGCCAGGCATCCACAAAGCCTCTGCATTGAAAAGATCCATAAAGTCCTTACAGATAACCATGGTCGGCACGATCAGGGTGGCGTATTCCGGATCGATATCCATTTCCTCTGCCAGTGCCTCTTCGGTCTTATAAACAGTCTTTTCGTAACGCTTTACAAACTCTGCCTTTGTGATGATATTGTCCTGTCTCTCCTCACGGAAAATAGTTTCTGTAAGGAAATCTCCCATCAGGATCACATTTTTGATATCCCGGTCTTTCAGATACAGACGCTTAAAGCCAGTCAGGTCGTTACGGATAAATTCCTCTACCAGCTGTGCGTAGTTAGTGTTTGTTTTCTCCAGTTCCTTCAGCCTCTGACGAATACGCACGCTTCCCATTTTCATGCTCTGTGTAGTAACAAGGGCATCTTTATCAAACAGGGAAATCTGCAGGTTTCCTCCACCTACATCCAGGATGGCAGTTCCCTTCTGGATCATTTTCTTGAAGCCATTCTCGATAGCTGCAATCGATTTGTATCCCAGGAAATGCTGCTCTGCATTGCTAAGTACTTCTACATGGATTCCGGTTCTTCTATAAATCTGCTCAATGATAATGATCGGATTCTTCATCTCCCGGAAAACACTGGTGGTGCAGGCACGGTATTCCTTCACTCCGTATTCCGCCATGATCCGCTTGAAATCATTCAGCACATCACAGATCGTATCAACCTTGTCCACTTCCATTGTTCCGCCAGAGTATACCCCCACTCCAAGATTCAGGCGGTACCGGATATCATCCACTGTCCGAAATCCGCTCTTTTTGGAAAATTCAAAAATTTTCATGCTGATCTCGTAGGAACTGATATCAATTGCCGCAAATGTTGTTACTGCCATACCTTTCTCCTTCCTGTCAGTTTTTGGCTGCCACGGACACTTATATCTGACTGCAGCAGCTTATCTTCTGTTTATATCACTTCTCTTCACTCGTACCCAATATATGGTCAATAAACTGCTGTGCAGTTCTTCCTGTCAGGCCGCCATGAGAAAGCTCCCAGGCATTTGCCTGCATAAGAAGTTCCTCTGTTGGCATGGTAACGCCATAGCGTTCTGCCAGAGTGGTAACAATATTCTGAAATTCCTTCTTGTTCGGCGCACCAAAATAAATACGGACACCGAAACGGTAAACCAGGGAAAGCTTCTCCTGTACGGTATCGGAGGAATGCAGATCTTCGTCATCTGCCACCTCCAGCTTATCTCCGGATTTCTCGCGTACAAGATGGCGTCTGTTGCTGGTGGCATAGATCAGGATATTATCCGGCTTTTTCTCCAGACCACCCTCGATCACTGCTTTCAGATATTTATATTCGATCTCAAATTCCTCAAAGGAAAGATCGTCCATATAAAGAATAAATTTGTAGTTACGGTTCTTGATCTGTGCGATCACATCATTCAGATCCTGGAACTGATGCTTGTACACCTCGATGATACGAAGTCCCTCATCATAATACCGGTTCAGGATTCCCTTGATACTGGAAGATTTACCTGTTCCTGCGTCACCAAAAAGGAGACAGTTATTGGCTTTTCTTCCTCTTACAAAGGCTTCTGTATTCTCGATCAGCTTCTGCTTGGGAATCTCGTATCCAACCAGATCATCCAGATTTACATGTGCGATTCTGGTGATAGGCGCGATCACCGGCTTGCCATCCTTGCCATGTTCGATACGGAATGCCTTGTTAAGGCCCAGCTTTCCTACGCCAAAATCCTTGTAAAACTGCACCATATCTGCCATAAATTCTTCCACTGTGGAAGCCTCTGCCAGTCTTTTGCTCATGTCGCAGATCCGGTCACAGATCCGCTGATTATACACTTTGCTGTTACAGCCTGTATTTACATAATTGCAGATAAAATCTGTACAGTCTGTTCCAAAAACCTTGTCAAAAACAGCAAGATCATAATCATAGAGTTCTTTAAAAATCCCGAAATCATGCAGTGCCAGGTGATTGATACTGCCCTCTACTGCTCCTCTGATCTCGGAAGCAGTGCTGAATGCGTTCTCGTGATTTACCAGAAGCTGTGTCAGATAATTGTGCCACAGATTTCCGGAAAATCCATACATTCCTGCCATTTCCACCAGGCTTCCTGCCATATGGAAAAACTCTTCCTTACGATTACTTAAACCTTCTTCACCAGCCTCATAGCTGTTCATCAGCGATGTCATTGTTTCCAGTATCTCACCGTTTTCAAAATCACGGTAAAGGATACATTCTTCTGTTCTTGCCATTTTTGTTTCCTCTCAATTCTATGTAGCATTTATCAATCTGTATCTACTGATCACAGAATATTTTCTCTTGCGATACACAAGGGAATAGAATTAAAAGGCATTCTGTCTTTGTATTATGATCATCATGCTTGACATCAGCCTTTTTATAATATCTTTTTCAAGTAAAATACAGATAAAATTCATTTTAATTTTTTGTATTTTTTCTTTCTGTGAAATGTGTTTTTAAACACACTCTAGTAATTCCCCAGAATCCGCAGATAACTTGTCTCCGCTTCCATTCCACGGAGGGCATTTTTCACAGCGCTGTCACGTAAATTTCCCTCGAAATCCACGAAGAACCGATACTCCCAGGTTTTTCCCACGATTGGGCGGGATTCAATCTTAGTCATGTTCAGCCCATTGTAGATCATATGCGAAAGAACATTGTACAAGGTTCCGCTTTCATGGCGCGCCTCAAAGCAAACGCTGATCTTGGAGCTGTTATTTTCATAAACAGGCTTCTTCGCCAGGATGATAAATCTGGTTACATTGCGGTCATTTCTGCAGATATTTTCTGCCAGTACCTTCAGATTATAAAACTCCCCGGCGTCCCTGCTGGCAATGGCTGCATGGGACTTATCCTGCTCCTCGCTGACTTTCTTTGCAGCAGCTGCAGTGTTACCTACCGCAATGCTCTTCCACTGGCTATGCTCTTCCAGATAAGCCTTGCACTGCGCAAGTCCCTGTGGGTGGGAATAGACACAGGAAATGTCGGAAAGCTCCGCTTCCAGCAGTCCCAGAAGCACATGCTCTACTTTCAATACCTGTTCTCCTACAATATATAACTTATATTCTGTCAGCAGATCGTAAATATCTGCCACAATACCTGCTGTAGAATTTTCAATAGGAAGAACTGCATAATCCGCTTTCCCTGCTGCCACCTCTTCCATAGCGTCCCGGAATGTTTTCACATGGTAGCTTTTAATTTCATTCTCAAAATACGCCCGCATAGCTCCATAGCTGTAAGCACCTTCCACTCCCTGAAAAACAACTGTCACATTATTTCTGGGAAGCCGCTCTACCATCTGGAAGTCTTCCTCTTCCTTGGGACCGTGCTCTGTGAGAAGCTGATACTGCCTCTTCCTGCTGATTGCCATGATCTGCTGGAAAAGCTCCTGAGCACCAAGTTCATTGAATTCCCCATGTGCTTTTTTACGGATTTCTTCTAATTTGGCATGTTCCCTTTCCGGGTCCAGAACCTTCTTGCCTGTGCGGATCTTATACTCTGCAACCTCCTCACAGACCTTCATCCGTTTCTCAAAAAGTTCCACCATCTGGTTATCTATTTCATCTATTTTTCGTCTGCATTCCTGCAAATCTGTCATATTATTTCCTCACAAATTCGTATATTTTGATTTATCTCTTTTGTTCCGCGCGCTTTCAACCTCACTTGTCAGTGCACCAATAAAGGAAAGGGAACCAAATGCCAGGATCGCGCTGTTCTCATCAGAACCTGCATAAGCAAAAGCTTTCTCTACCGCATCCTGAATGCTGCTTGTACTCTGAGCGCTTGCATTATATTTCCTTGCTGCTTTTGCCAGTTCTTCTGCCGGCAGTGCCCGCGGATTATCCGGAGTCTCTATGGTAAAGATTTTCTCTGCAAAATGCGCTGTTTTTTCAAGGACTATTTCGTATTCTTTGTCCGCAAAAACACCCATAATATAGATCAGCCTTTTCCCTTTAAAATAATGCCGGATAGACTCTGCCATTTTGTCTGCAGCACCGGCATTGTGAGCTCCATCCACGATGAAAAGCGGCTTCTTACAAATAACAGTAAAGCGGCCATTCCAGATTGTATGTGCCAGTCCTTCCCTGCGCTGTTTCAACGTGGTATGCCATCCCAGCTTATCCAGTTCTTCCAACGCATTCAGCGCCAGAACTGCATTTTCTTTCTGGTAGACTCCTGCAAGAGAAAGTTCAAACGTTTCTCCCTTATAGGAAAATTTCTGTCCGAATACACTTTCCTCTTCCAGAACTGCCTCATCCGGGTCTGCTACCCGGCAGGGCACACCTGTTTTTTCGCACACCTCTGCGATCACCTGGGAAGCTTCCGGTTTCTGCCTGATCGACACCACATGACAGCCAGGCTTGATGATACCAGCTTTCTTCTGTGCAATCTCTCCAAGCGTGTTTCCAAGAAACGACATATGATCCATACTGATAGAAACCAGTACGGCCAGTTTCGTATTCTTAATAATATTGGTGGCGTCCAGATTTCCGCCCATTCCTGTTTCCAGAAGGACCAGATCACATTTTTCTTCCTTAAAGTATAAAAATGCTGCCGCAGTCTCAATCTCGAAAGGTGTGGGATGAGCAAGACCTGCCTGGGTCATTTCCCCGATTATCTGTGCAATCCTGGTAACATGTCTGGCAAACTTTTCCCTGGAGATTCTCTCTCCGGCAATCTCCAGACGTTCTCTGTAGGAATACAGCGTGGGAGAGATATATCTGCCAACACGGTACCCCGCCTCTGTAAGAGTGGTATATAAATATGCGATCACAGAGCCTTTTCCATTGGTTCCCGCTACATGTACACAGGACAGTTCATCCTGCGGATTGCCCAGTCTCCCAAGCATTTCACGCATATTATCAAGTCCAAGTACAGAACCGTATTTCGCCGAATCCTCAATATAGGCCCGGCACTCCTCATAATTCATAATAAAACTCCTCGTTTGTATGATTTCATTTACTACGCCTTGCATATTTCTTCCATTATACGCTTGCGGCATATATTTAGCAAGAACGGGAATGCTAATTTTAACTTTTCGGCAAATGATGTTATCTTTGAACAGCAGGCAAATAATTACTATCATCTGCTAATAAATTTTTCCACAAGGAGGCCACGTATATGAAAAAACACCCTTTTCTTTTTTGCGGTTTTACCGGATGGTGCCTGGAAATTCTCTGGACCGGGCTCCATTCCCTGCTTCAGGGAGATATCGCCATGAAAGGAACTACCTCCCTTCTTATGTTTCCTATTTATGGCTGCGCAGCCCTGATCCTGCCTGCATATAAAAAGTTAAAAAAACTCCCCATGCTCCTGCGGGGCTTCCTTTATACCGCCGGCTTTTATCTGGGCGAATTTACCAGCGGTTCTGTTTTACAGGCATTTCACATGTGCCCCTGGGATTATTCTGCTGCCCCGCACCAGTACAAAGGCATTATCCGTCTTGACTACCTGCCAGTCTGGTTTTTCACCGGTTTATTTTTCGAAAAAATACTTACAAAATCTTCTTGAAAAATCATCACAAGTAGTATATGATAGGTCGAAGAGATTTTGAACTATAAAACCACACTCAAAAATGGAGGTATATCATGAGACACTTGATGAGTCCGCTGGACCTTAGTGTTCCGGAGCTTGAAAAGATTCTGGATCTTGCCAGCGATATTGAGAAAAACCCCAAAAAATATGCACATACCTGCGACGACAAACGTCTTGCCACTCTTTTCTATGAGCCAAGTACCCGTACCCGTCTCAGTTTTGAAGCTGCTATGATGAACCTTGGCGGCAAGGTTCTTGGTTTCTCATCCGCAGATTCCAGTTCCGCAGCCAAAGGCGAAACTGTTGCCGATACCATTCGTGTTGTTTCCTGTTATGCAGATATCTGTGCTATGCGTCATCCGAAAGAGGGTGCTCCGCTGGTAGCTTCTATGGTTTCTAATATTCCCGTTATCAACGCCGGAGACGGCGGTCATCAGCATCCCACCCAGACTCTTACAGACTTACTTACCATCCGTTCTTTGAAAGGTCGTCTTGACAACCTTACTATCGGTCTGTGCGGAGATCTGAAATTTGGCCGTACGGTACATTCCCTGATCGAGGCGCTGGTACGTTACCAGAATGTAAAATTCGTACTGATTTCTCCGGAAGAGCTTCGTATTCCAAGCTATATCCGCGAGGATGTGCTGAAAAAGAACAACATTGAGTTCGTAGAGGTTGAGCGTCTGGAAGATGCAATTCCGGATCTCGACATCCTTTACATGACTCGTGTTCAAAAGGAGCGTTTCTTCAACGAAGAGGATTACGTCCGTATGAAAGATTTCTACATACTGGACAATCAGAAGCTTTCCCTTGCAAAGGACGACATGTACATCCTGCATCCGCTTCCTCGTGTAAACGAAATTGCGGTTGAAGTTGACAAAGACCCGAGAGCTGCCTATTTCAAACAGGTACAGTACGGTGTATATGTCCGTATGGCCCTGATTCTTACATTATTGGAGGTGGAACTGCCATGTTAAATGTTGGAGCACTTCGTGAAGGTTACGTATTAGACCATATTAAAGCCGGCAAGGCCATGACCATTTATCACGACCTGAAGCTGGATCAGCTGGACTGCACCGTTGCGATCATCAAGAACGCAAAGAGCAATAAAATGGGAAAGAAAGACATCATCAAAGTAGAATGCCCTATTGAAGACCTGGATCTTGATATCCTCGGCTTCATCGATCACAACATCACTGTAAATATCATCAAGGACGAGCAGATCGTTGAGAAAAAAGAGCTTCGTCTTCCAAAGCAGGTGGTAAACGTGATCAAGTGTAAGAATCCACGTTGCATCACTTCCATCGAGCAGGGACTGGATCAGATTTTTGTTCTTGCAGATGAGGAGAATGAAGTTTACAGATGTAAATACTGTGAAGAGAAATATAGAGGTCACAGAAATAAATAATCATTAGAATATAGCGGCCGTAGACATAAATATTCCTTAGAAAACAAAGGTCGCAGAAGCAACCAATTTTATAACAATAATGATATTTTGTCCTATAGAAGTTTGTTTTACCCTGCTTCTATAGGACTTTTTCTATCAAAATTCCTATTACATAAAAAAGGAACTGCTCAGTCAGACCAAACAAT
>JAQXQS010000187.1 GCA_029101305.1 Clostridia bacterium
ACTGGGAACCTGGAAGAGATTCAGAAAGTAAATGCGGCAATGGAGGCAATGGTTGCCGAAATACGGAAACAAAAAATCGCAGCATACGAAGGAACCATTCAGAAACAGAAAGCCCAGATGCAATATCTGAAGCTTCAATTAAAACCACATTTTTATCTCAATAGTTTAAAGACTTTGAACGTGCTTGCAAAAAGAGGGGATAAGGAGAAGGCACAGGATTTGATCATGGAGCTATCCTATCATCTCAGGTATTTGTTGCAGGCCGAGAAAGAACTTGTTCTGCTGAAGGATGAAATCAAGTATGTGAAAAACTATGAACAAATGCAGGGAATTCTCACTGGCAGAAAATTTGCAATCAAGTGGAATGTGGATGGGGAAGCGCAGCATTGGATGATTCCTACACTTGGGATTCAGACGTTTATTGAGAATAGTTTGAAATACGCAAAAGTAGGAGAAAATGGAAATACCCTGCTTATTAGAATATACGGACAGATTTTGGATACAGAGAATGGTAAATTTCTGGATATCCGGATCTGTGACAATGGAAACGGATATCCGAATCATGTATTACAGGAAATAAACGGAGAGACTGAAACAGAGAAAAGTAGTGTGGGAATTTTGAATTTGAAACGAAGATGTCATATTTTATACGGAGATAAAGCAGAATACTATTTTTATAATGAAGATGGTGCAGTAAGCGAGTTGATCTTGCCCTTCAGAAAGGAAATGGATAATGAAGCTGTTGATTGTGGATGATCAGAAGGATATTGTAGAAAGTCTGAGAGATGATATTAACTGGAAAGGGATAGGAATAGATAAGGTATACACAGCCTGTAGTGCCAGTGAGGCGAAGCTTCAGCTATTGGATCAGGAGATTGATATTTTACTTACAGATATTGAAATGCCTGAAGAGAATGGAATTGAGCTTTTCCGCTGGGTAAGAGCGAGGGATATGGACCTGCTTGGGATATTCCTTACGGCACATCCGGATTTTAAGTATACGAAAGAAGCAATCCGGTTAGGTGGTTTTGACTATATTCTACAGCCGGCGAGATATGAAGAAATTCAGAAGGTTGTCCAGGAAGCTGTATGGAAACGGAATGAGAAACTGGAAAGTAAAATGCCACAGGAAAAAGAGCGAAGAAAAAGCCAGGCCGAAATGGAGAAGGAGCTTTCGTTTCAGTTGGATGAAGGAACTGAGGCAGATAAGCAAAATTATGAAAGGCAGATTCATTCGCTGGAAAAATATTTAAAAGAAAATTTAAGTCGTAATATTTCCCGTACAGAAGCCTCCAAAATGCTTCATCTGAATGAGGATTATTTTTCACGGTTATTTAAAAAATATACGGGAACTACCTATAAGGACTATATAATGGAACTTAGAATCGGACAGGCGAAGCACCTTCTGGCGAAATCCTGTCTCTCTGTAAGCATCATTGCAGGAAAAGTAGGGTATGACAATTTCTCATATTTTTCAACAATTTTCCGCAAAATGACCGGAATGTCACCCCAGGAATACAGACAGCAAGAAAAACAAAGCAGTTAAAAAAGAACCGGTCGTAAAACAAAAAAGAAAAATCGGAAAAGAAAAAGAAATATTTTCATCTGTTCTTTAAAATAGAAGAAAAAAGAAAGGAACAGGGAAAATGAAAGAGAAAAACAGACGAACGATTCAAAGACGCTGGCGAGGAATTACTTCTGTGACAGCCTCATGCTTGGCTTTGACCTTGACGGCATCCCCTATTGTAGAGCGGTTCCGTACGGATATTGACAAGTTTCTTGGGACGTCCAGTACAAAACTGGTAACTGACGGAGAGGAACAGAGTGAAAATCTTTATGCTTACAAATCGGATTATGCAAGTACAAAGGAAATGGTACAGGCAATCGCGGATCTTGGAGAGACTATGAGTGAAGAGGGAAGTGTCCTTCTGAAAAATAATGGAGCACTTCCGCTTACAAAGGATGAAATGAAGAAGGTCTCCCTTCTTGGTTTTTCCAGTTATTACCCAGTTATGGGCGGTGATATGGGAAGTCTTCTGACAGAAAACGAGGGAACGGATGCAGATACAGTAGACTTTGTGGAAGCATTGGAGGAAAAAGGGTTTGTGATTAATCCTGTTCTTCAGAAAATGTACACAAATGACGCTGTTTTTGCAGATTATCCTGATGAGAAAAATCAGACAGGAACATTGACAGCGCCGCTTATTTCAGGTGTATTCAGCAGTAAGGAGCCATCATTAGAAAGACTGGAGAGCGTTGAAAAGGATTGGAAGGACAGTCTGTCCGAGTATAATACTACTATATTAACGTTAGCGCGTTCTGGTGGCGAAAACAGAACTTATTATCCAGGAGAAGATGGCGTAAATCCGGATCAGAAGCTGAATCAGGAGGATCCACTTGGCTTGTCTGATGATGAGCGGGATCTGATCGCGGAAGCTGTGAAAGAAAAAGAGAAAAATGGAGGTAAGCTGATCCTTCTTTTGAATAATGCCAGTGCCATGGAAATTGAGGAAATCAAGGAAAACGAAGCAGTTGATGCAATATTACAGATTGGTTTTCCGGGAGGCTATGGCTTCTATGGTGTAGCAGATATTCTTTCCGGAGAAGCCAATCCTTCTGGACATTTAAGCGATACTTATGCAGTGGATAATTCTCTTTCACCTGCTGCACAGAATTATGGAGTTTATGAATATACAAACGCAGATAATGATAACTGTATCAACTCTGTACAGGTAGAGGCAGAGAATATTTATATCGGCTATAAATATTATGAAACCCGTTATATGGATTGTGTTTTAAATCAGGGAAATGCAGATGCTTCTGTGGGAAGTACCAGTGGCAATTGGATGTATGAAAATGAGGTTTCTTATCCTTTTGGATATGGATTAAGTTATACTACCTTTGAGAAAACATTGGATGAAGTAACGCCTGATCTGGAAAATAAAACGGTAACTGCGAAGGTAACTGTGAAAAATACAGGTGATGTAGCTGGAAAAGATGTAGTACAGTTATATGTTTCCCTGCCGTATACAGATTATGATAAAGAGAATGGCATTGAAAAAAGTGGTGTTCAGCTTTTGGACTATGGAAAAACCCAGCTGCTTCAGCCTGGGGAAAGTGAAACCCTTACAATTCAGGCTGATATGCAGTATATGACAAGCTGGGATTCTGGTGCTGACAATGAAGCAGGAACGAAGGGATGTTACATTCTTGAGGCAGGTGCTTATTATTTTGCGGTTGGCGAAGATGCGCATCAGGCAGCAAACAATGTGCTTGCATATACAGGAAGTAAAATAAGTGATGGAATGACAGAAGAGGGAAATAAGGAACTGGTATCCTCATGGAATCTGGAACAGCTGGATGATAAGACATTTGCCTATACAAAAAATGGTACTGCAGTTGAGAACCAGCTTCAGGATATGGATCTGAATTACTGGATGCCAGATATTGTGACATATCTGTCAAGAAGTGACTGGGAGAAAACATGGCCGGTTACATACAAAGATATTACTGCAACAGATGAGATGCTTCAGGCAATGAATAATGATAATTATGAGATTAAAGCTCAGGGTAATCCAGATGAAGTTGTTTTGGGAGCTGACAATCATATGACATTATCTGACCTTCGTGGAAATTCGGATATAGAAGATCCTTTGTGGAATCAGCTTATGGATCAGCTAACCCTGGAAGATGCCATGAAACGTACTGCTTTTGGCGGTGTGAGCACAAAAGCTATGCCATCTTTAAATTCTCCTGAGGTAATACAGAATGATGGACCAAATGGAATTTATTCCTACCCGCTTGGACAGTATGCAAATTATGACACTGCTTCCGGTGATCCTTGCGCTGTAGAAAAGGACGACAAGAACCTGGAATATAAAGCCGGTGTTATGGCAAATGAAACTGTGATCGGCCAAACATTCAGCAAAGAACTTGCAGAAAAGTATGGCGAAGTAATGGGAAATTATTCCCTCTGGTCTAATCTAACCATTTACTGGGGAGCCGGTGTGAATATTCATCGTAGTCCTTATAATGGGCGTAACCATGAGTATTACTCAGAGGATC
>JAQXQS010000188.1 GCA_029101305.1 Clostridia bacterium
AAATATGTCTGTGCGCCTCCGATCCGTAAAAAAGAAGATCAGGACTGCCTGTGGAAGGCATTGGCAGATGGTGCGATCCAGACGGTAGCTACAGACCAGTGCAGCTTTACTCTTGCACAGAAAGCACTTGGTAAGGATGACTTTACCAGGATTCCAGGTGGATTGCCAGGTGTTCAGACAAGAGGGACACTTCTTTATACATATGGTGTGCGTACAGGCAGGATCACAGTGGAGAAAATGTGCCAGCTTTTATGCGAAAATCCAGCCAGACTATACGGCGTCTATCCAGAGAAAGGGGTAATCCGGGAAGGCAGCGATGCGGATATTGTTGTGTTTGATCCGGAAAAAGAAAGTGTGATCTCTGCAAAGACCCATGCGTATCATACTGATAACAATCCGTATGAAGGCTTCCGGCTTCATGGGGATATTGATAAGGTATTTCTCCGTGGGAGTCTTGCTGTGGATGATGGAAAGCTGATTCAGGAGAAGCTTGGAAAATATATAAAAAGAGGACTGAGACAGCCGCTTAATAATTAGTAAAAAAGCCAGAACGTGTTTGAAAAGAGGTATCTGCAAAATTTCCCACAAAGTGGGGGTGCAGATTGCGGGAAAGATTTTTCAAACATGTTCTGGCTTTCTTTCTATCAAATGTAATTATCTGTATTTCTGGAATTCTATATCGGTTTCATGCCGCTTGACATAACCATTTAGAAATAGTATCAATGCACCATCACAGGTGGCATTGCAGGCGGCGGCAAAGGCATCGTGAAGAGCGAATGCTGCAAACATAAGAGCGATGCCCGAGTCACCGAATTTCAGGATTCCGGTGAGGACTCCAAGAGATACCATCACAGTTCCCCATGGAAGCCCTGGGGTACCAAGGGAACAGGTGGCAAGCAGAAGACTGAAAATTACCATTGTTCCTGGTGCAGGCACAGAGCCATAAAGGATCCGGGAGATCATCATGGCAAAAAATACTTCAGCGAGCACAGAACCACAGTGATGAATCTGTGTAAAAAGAGGGATTACTTCCCCAGCAAGCTTCGGGGAAAGCATTTCGCATTTTGTAGCAGCCTCCTGGGAATATTTTTCTGTGGCTGTGGAAGATGGATTTTTCAGTGCTGTTTTACATGTGGGCATATAATTTTTCAGGATCTTCCAGGGCTTTTCCCCGGAATAGGAGCCTGCAATATGATACAGGATCACTACCCATAGGCAATAGGCCGGTATGACGATGATAAGAGCCAGAAGCAGCAGAGGCAGATACTTAATAAAATACCCCTGATAAGCCAGTGTGCACAGGGAAAGCCCGATATAGGCCGGCAGCAACGGCAGAAGAATCCGTGACATCAGGGAAAGTGTGATTCCCCGAAGTTCATTTATAAGCTCTTTGGTTCGTATGGCATTTGTCCAACAGGCACCAAATCCCAGAAGCACCGAGAGCATCAAAGCACTGAGGGCAGAAACAGGTGCCGGGATCGGAAGCTCAAACAAGGTGTCCGGTAAAAAACGGAAAGAAAGACTATCTGTAGATACGGGAAGCCTTGGGATGATCAGATAACCAAGGATGGCTGCAAATGCTGCAGCTCCAAGCATGGAAAGATAAGTAATGCGGATGACTGGGGCAGTAGCCGGTGTAGGGTCTTTTTTGGCGGAAATAATGGAAGAGGCCATAAGACCTATGATGATCACAGGTGCCAGAAATGTGATCAATTGGCTGAGTACATAACGGGCGGTGACTACCAGATTTAGTATTCCTGAAGTCAGCCCCATAGTACGTGTGGCATTAAAAAACAGGCCTGCAAGTAGGCCAGGTATACTGACTGCCAGAATCCGGAATGGAAAACTGGCCATAATTCTTTTTTTCTTCATTGTGAAAATTCCTCCGCATGTATTATAATATACAGAAAAGAAAGGTGCAATGAAAACTTGGCAGGTATCTGGGGGAACATTGTCCGATCCCTGCAGGCGATAATTATAAAAGAGGTGACAGGTAATGTATAATAAAATCTATGAAATTCTGGATAAAAAAGGAAGAGTCAGAACCGGAACTTTTCTGGATGGTCCATACATGGGAAAGAAATGTATTTTACCATCTGGTATGACAGTACAAGAGGAAAAAGATTGTGAAACAGCTAAAAGTAATTCACGTATGCAGCTGCTTACAGAGAACCCGGAAGAAAAATCAATATGGACTCCGTATTTAAATATACTGGAAGAGACCAGGGAAACAAAAGTGATAGAAGCAGAAGGACAACAGCTTTTTATAGAAGATTACCGCAAGAATCCACATCTTGTGATCTTTGGGGGAGGGCATGTATCCCAGCCAACAGCCCATCTTGGGAAAATGCTTGGCTTTCATGTGACGATCATGGATGACAGGGAAGAATTTGTAACGAGAGAACGTTTTCCAGAGGCAGACGAGCTGGTTTTTGGTGATTTTAAGGAACTGGACAAGTATATTCTGCCTTATGAGAATGCTTATTACGTGATACTCACCAGGGGGCATATTGGGGATGCGGACTGTCTTCGGAGGGTGCTAAACCGTCCTTATGAATATCTTGGAATGATCGGAAGTAAGAATAAAGTACGGATCACCAGGGAGAATCTTCTTAGTGAAGGGGTCAGCAGGGAAAAACTGGATGAAGTGCATGCACCTATTGGAATTCCCCTTGGAGGCCAGCTTCCAGAGGAAATTGCGGTGAGCATCATGGCAGAGATCATCAAGGTGAAAAACATGCATTATTCTGCATACTGTGATGAAAAAGTAGAGGCCGCAGTAATGGAGGGACGTCATGGAGTGATGGTTACCATTGCGAAGAAGTCAGGTTCTTCCCCGCGAGGTGTGGGAAGCAAAATGTTCGTGGAAGCTTCCGGGCATATAACAGGAAGTATCGGTGGAGGTAAAGTGGAGTTTGAAGCAATCCGTCACTGTAAAGAAGTGGAAGAAAAAGATGTGAAGCATTACGCACTGACAACAGATGGAAAGGATAGTCTGGGAATGATCTGCGGAGGACAGGTGACAGTAGTATTTGAGAGAATCTAGAGCCTTTTTCAAACAGGCTCTAAGGCAGAAAGCATGGATAATGATTATCTGTAACAGGAGAAAACGATCGACAAAACGATCGGCTGCACTTAGGGCTTGCATATTTTGTAATAATACTGTATATTAATTGTAACGATTCGCAGAAAGAGTCTGTTTTTGTAATGTAATTATAATGTAATTAAGAGAAGATGAATCAATTCAAAGCAGCGATGCTTTGTAAAGGAGGAATACTATTATGAAAAGAGCAGGTTTGGCAGTTTTGCTTCTTGGTGCAGCACTTTGCATCCCGGGATGTGGATTTGAAGAAGGCGCAGGAGCAAGCGTTACAGTTATACAGGCAACCCCTACACCGATTCCCACTCCCACACCAGAGGTTACCCCGACTCCAGAGGCAACTCCTACACCTGAGGTTGTAGTGGTACAGACTGCAAGCGGTGTAAATGTAACCAAACAGGATGGTACATATGTTGCAAATGCAGATGTAAACCTTCGTGCAGATGCCAGTGCAGACGCAGCACTGATCGCAAGCGTAGCAAATGGCACTCAGCTCACCAGCACAGGTGTATGTGATAATGGCTGGGTTGAGATTTCCTATGAAGGACAGACTGCATATGTATCTGGCGATTATGTAAGTGCAGTGGCAGCAGATACAGCAGCTGACGGTGCAGCCGCAGATGGTGCTGCAGCAGACGGAAGTGTAGACCAGGCAGCATTTACAGATGGCAGCGCAGATGCTTCAGCAGAGGCAGTAGCAGGCTGATACAGTAATCTATGGTTACTGTAGAGATAACGCTCTTTACCTTGTAACGCATTGGATGTCTGGCTATGAGCCAAACGGTGATGCATATACTGGCCAGCGAGAATGAGAATGGAAAACGCTATGTAATGGATTTTGAATCTGTTATGTAGCGTTTTTTGTGCAAATAAAAAGAACCCTTTCCGAAAAATCAGAAAGGGTAATCAGAAAACGTTATTTAGGATAAACCAGTCTGTCTGGCTGGATATCATAGAGTACTTCATCCAGGAACTTTTTGGCAAGGTATTTGGCCATGCCAAGATTCATATCCAGGTAATTTCCACAATCTTTAGCAGAAGCGCCAGGTACTTCACCCTTGAAGTCCCGGATAAATTCAAAGGTCTCGGTCATAAGTGGAACGATATCTTTGGATTCATAATCTCCATTCAGCAGCAGATAATTGCCTGTGCGGCATCCCATAGGACCCCAGTAGATCATTTTCGGACCGAATTCCTTATGGTTGCGCAGAAAAGTGGCTGCAAGATGCTCAATGGTGTGAAGCTCTGCGGTATTCATAACCGGTTCTTCGTTGGGGGAAGTCATGCGGATGTCAAAAGTAGTGATCATGCTGTTTCCAACCGGATCTTTACGGGAAACATAAACGCCCGGCTGAAGCTTGATATGGTCTATTGTAAAACTGGTGATTTTTTCCATGAAAAAGGCCTCGCTTTCTTAAATAAAAAATTAGATAATCATTTTTCTTGATTTTAACAGACATTCCAGAATGTGACAAGACACAAATGCCTGGAAAATCAGATTTATACTTGACAACGGAGCGTATTCATTTTATCATCTTTGTAAATATTGATGTCCCGTAGATAGCCGGACTATTTACGGGACATTATGCTGAGTATAAAGCTATAGGGAACAGGCTGTCTTTTGCTGAAGCATCAAATGGTGAACTATTGCAAAAGAGGGCTTTTTTTACGGAAAAATCCGCAGAAGAAAGGGATGGAGGAACTTAGGATGAAAAACTGGGAAAATGTAAGGCTGGTCAGGGAATTTTCTGAGCAGGGAGTAGACTGCTATAAGCTGGCAGGGGGCGATTATGTAAATGAATATTATGTGGTGTCAGAAGCGGAGACGAGGAAGCTGATGAACACCCCGGAGGTAGTTGGCTATGAGGTATATCACTGTCTGATCCCGGCTACTTCACAGATGCTTTATTATTTCAAAGAACAGAAGAAAGTGACAACTGCCAATATTTTATCCATCCTTCGCGGTGCCTTAAATTATCCGTTGGAGGAGAGCTGCTACAGAGAACATATCCGTGTGCATGATATCAGTTTTTTGTCCAGTGAGCGTGTATTTAAAGAAGATGAAATTGCAGGACTTGAGATCAAGTACAGCAAGCTGACCATGGTACCGGGAAGCACCCTGATGATCGGGGATATCATAGCATCTGGTGAGACGCTGATTCATTGTCTTCGTTATGTAACTGATTTTTACCGTGCACACAATGCACAGCTTCGGAATATTATTATCTTCACAATTGGTGGAACCAAGGGAATCGACATTCTGGAGAAGCTTACCGGCGAGATCCGGGAATACTGGCCGGATTTCGAGGGATTTATTACTGTATATTATGAGGGCATCTTCAGTACTTACCAGGATAAAGGTGTTTCCGGAATCAATCTTCCAGATGTGGATTTCTACTGGAAGGATGGAATTATCGCACCGGAATTCCGCAGAGAGACTCTTTCCATGCGCAATCCTCTGTTTGAGAAATGTATTATCTATGATGGCGGGGCAAGAAGATATGAGATCCATGAACATGTGGAAGAGGTGTTGGATTTCTGGAAAGGCATGTTAGAACGCTGTGACCAGATCAATATGAACGATTTAATCGAAGAAAAACTTGGTTACGATCTGCCAATCAGTTATGAAGACTGGCTTAGCTGCTGTCATTTCCAGGAAATCGAATCTCCTGAGACAAAGTGGCTTTATGAAATGGAGATGCGCTTTGCAGACTGTCTGAAAAATGTTACCCTGAAAGAGATCGCAGAACAGAGAATCGAAGAATTCACAACAGCTTTACGCAAATATATTCTGTAATACACGGATAACCTGATGCCGGGAGTAAAGGATGTTTTGCTCCTGAGATCATAACATGTCTATACAAAAAGGAGAAAGGAAACGTTACTGCTGCAATTCAGTAACCAGGTAAGAAAATGGCAAAAGAGAAAAAAGTAAAAGACGTTGACTTTGCGGGAAAAGCCGTACCGGCAGACAGCCGTAAGGGAATGGTTACCATGTTTATGATCATGCTGGGATTTACATTCTTTTCCGCAAGCATGTGGGTAGGACAGGAGCTTGCAGAGGGGCTTGATTTCTGGGGCTTTGTAAAATCCCTGCTTCTTGGTGGTGTGATTCTTGGCGCGTATACCGGAATGCTTGGATATGTAGGTGCCAAAACCGGCCTGTCACTGGATCTTCTTTCTAAGAGAGCCTTTGGGGAAAAGGGCTCTTACCTTCCCTCTGCGATGATCAGCTTTACACAGATCGGATGGTTCGGTGTTGGTCTGGCAATGTTCGCAATTCCTGTCTCAAAAGAGCTTCTGGGTGGAAGCAACGGGGCAATGTGGGGCCTTGTAATTCTGGCTGGCGTGTGCATGACTGCTTCCGCTTATTTCGGAATTGATTCTTTGACCATTGTCAGCTACATAGCAGTACCCCTTGTGGCAATTCTTGGTACGGTAGCGATGATCATGGCAGTAAACCAGGGAGATGGAACCATTATTGACCAGTTTGCGAAATCCAGCGGAAGTCTGACGATTATCGGTGGAGCAGGACTTGTGGTAGGTTCATTCGTGTCCGGTGGAACTGCAACCCCCAATTTTGCACGATTTGCAAAAAATGGAAAAGTAGGTGCTATTACAACAGTAGTTGCATTTTTTATTGGTAACTCATTGATGTTTTTCTTTGGTGCTGTGTCTTCTATTTTTGTAGGTGGAAATGATATTTTTGAGGTTATGATCCGCCTGAACCTGTTTTACCTGGCCGTACTGGTGCTTGGCCTTAACATCTGGACAACCAATGACAATGCCCTGTATACTGCAGGACTTGGACTTGCCAATATTTTCCATCAGAAAAAGAAGCCTATGGTATTGATTTCCGGTCTGATCGGAACTGTAGCTTCTGTATGGCTGTATTACAATTTCTGTGACTGGCTGAACATTCTGAACTGTACCCTTCCGCCAGTTGGTATTATTGTAGTCATTGATTATTTCATGAATAAGAAGGACTATGAAACAGAAGAACAGCAGTTTAAAACTGTAAACTGGTTTTCCGTTGCAGGTGTCATCCTTGGCGCAGTTGTTGCCAATGTGCTGAAATGGGGCGTCGCTTCTATCAATGGTATGGTCGTAGCAGCAGTGTGCTATGCAGTGGGGCAGATGGTTTTTAAGAAGACAAGATAAGAAAAAAGAAATTGAACAATCTGTGAAATCAATTGTATTTTACCGGAAGTTCGTTATAATGAAGAAAGATGGCGTCGGGAATTGCCTGGCGTCATTTTTGCGTAATAGACAAAATGTTTTATTGGAGGCATAATCATGAAGAGAAGAAAAATCCTGTCAATGCTTATGGTGGCAACCCTTTCTGTGGGAATGCTTGCAGGCTGTGGCACAGATGATGCAAAAGAAGAGACAGAAAATACTACGACTACAGATGAGAAGACAGAGGACAATAAAGAGACAACAACAGATAGCACGGAAGCTGCTGATGGAGAAGAAGGAACAGATGAGGAAATTTCTGGCTTCACAGATGGTTCTGATGAGGACAGTACAGGAAATCTGGCCGAGGATGCCAGTGCAGTGCTGGATACTTCACAGCCTCTGACAGGTCTTCATCATGCAGAGATCGAGGTAAAAGACTACGGTACCATCAAAGTAGAACTGGATGCAGACACAGCTCCCATCAGTGTGACCAATTTTGTAAAACTGGCGCAGGAGCACTTCTATGACGGGCTTACTTTCCACCGCATTATTGATGGATTTATGATCCAGGGCGGTGATCCGGAAGGAACCGGAAGAGGTGGTTCCGATGAGACGATCAAGGGCGAGTTCTCAGAGAATGGGGTAGAGAATAATATTTCCCATGAGAGAGGCGTTATTTCCATGGCGAGATCCTCCGACCCGGACAGTGCGAGCTCCCAGTTCTTTATCGTCCAGTCTGACAGCACGTATCTGGATGGTCAGTATGCAGCATTCGGACATGTCACAGAGGGAATGGACATTGTAGACCAGATCTGTAAGGATGCAAAGCCAACGGATAATAACGGTACTATTTCAGCAGATGAGCAGCCAGTGATGACAAGTGTTGTCATTACAGATTGATGAACTGGATTTCTCCAGCGTAGTATCTGCAGAATCTGGAAGCAAACAGAAATAATTCTTACTGCTTTACTACAAGCACAGGAATCGGCGGATTATTGGGTCGGTTATAGTAGTCTGTTTTGATCACCAGATAGCTTCTGGAATCCAGCTCCTTCAGCCAGGCAAGAATGGCATCACGCTCCTCGAATCCGGAATCTCCGCCGCTGTAAATGCACAGCATAAGGATGCCGCCCTTTTTTAAAAGAGAAAGAGAGGTCTCAAGGGCCAGAATGCTGGAATCCGGTCTGGTGGCTAAAGCGTGGTCGCCTCCAGGCAGATAACCGAAATTAAAAACAATGCAGCTTACACTCATGGGCTTCGCATAATTTCCCATATTTACGTGGGAATCCAGAAGAAGTTCGTAGTTGTGGGCTGCATTTTCCTTTTCCAGGCGTTCCTTTGTGTGGGTAAGGGCCAGCCTTTGGATATCAAATGCAAGTACATGACCGGTTTTGCCACAGAGACGGGAGAGAAGCAGGGTATCGTTTCCATTTCCCATGGTAGCATCGATGCAAAGGTCACCTTCTTTTACATGCTGGGTAATCAAGTGGGCACACCACTGTGTGATCTGATAGTTCATGATAGTTCCTTTCTTAGAGTGTGTTTGAAAAATGTTTTCTGCAAAAAATAAGCAAAAATTAATTTTCATTATAACAAATGGCGGCAAAAAGAAAAGTAAAATCATGTACGAAAACTTAAACATATAAAAAATACATTGCATTCCTATAAGGATTTGCTTTATAATAAGCGTTACGGATAAACGGTACGAAATGACGTATCGCCTTTTACCCGAAAGCGTTTGAAGAGAGATGAGGGAAAATAATGTTAGAGGGAAAGAACATTCTTCTGGGAGTTACAGGAAGTATTGCAGCATATAAGATCGCATATCTTGCAAGTGCGCTGAAGAAGCAGCATGCAGATGTCCATGTGCTTATGACCAGAAATGCCACTAATTTTATCAATCCCATCACGTTTGAAACCCTTACCGGGAATAAATGCCTTGTTGATACCTTTGACCGGAATTTCCAGTTCCAGGTAGAGCATGTGTCTATTGCGAAGAAGGCGGATGTGGTGATGATCGCACCGGCCAGTGCAAATGTAATTGGTAAGCTGGCCCATGGAATTGCAGACGATATGCTGACCACTACCATTCTGGCATGCAAATGTAAGAAATTTATTTCCCCGGTCATGAATACCAATATGTTTGAAAATCCCATTGTCCAGGATAATTTAAAGACTCTGGAGCATTATGGGTATGAAGTGATCGATCCTGCTGTAGGATATCTTGCATGCGGCGATACCGGCGCTGGCAAAATGCCGGAGCCGGAGACTCTTTTATCTTATATTCAAAGAGAGTGCGCCTGTGAAAAAGATATGAAAGGACTGAAAGTACTGGTTACTGCAGGCCCTACCCAGGAAGCCATTGATCCTGTCCGTTATATCACCAATCATTCTTCTGGTAAAATGGGCTATGCCATTGCGAAAATGGCAATGCTGCGTGGGGCAGATGTCACACTGGTAAGTGGACGTACTGCGCTTACACCGCCGCCCTTTGTGAAGGTGGTTCCGATAGTGACTGCGAAAGAGATGTATGAGGCAGTTACTTCTGTCAGTCAGGAACAGGATATTATTATCAAGGCAGCTGCAGTGGCTGATTATCGTCCAGCCAGTGTCAGCGATGAAAAAATCAAGAAAAAAGATGACGATATGTCTATTGCCCTTGAGAGAACAGATGATATTCTGAAGTATCTCGGGGAGCATAAACCATCTGGCCAGTTTCTGTGTGGATTTTCCATGGAGACCCAGAATATGATCGGTAATTCCAGAGTCAAGCTTACAAAGAAAAATCTGGATATGGTAGCCGCCAATAATGTAAAAATGGCAGGCGCCGGATTCCAGGGGGACACAAATGTACTGACTCTGATTACACAGGACGAGGAAGTATCACTCCCGCTTATGAGCAAGGAGGACGCAGCCTGTAAGCTCCTGGATAAAATACTGCTGGAAAGAGCCTGCAAATAATCTCCTGGATGGGTGACCACTGGGCACTAAAGTGAACAGTACTGATTTTTGCGAAGCTCCAGGCAGTAGCACCGGTGTTAGGATTCGCAGATCCCATTTGGGGTTCTGGAGAATGATAACCCACTGATTTCAGAGTGGCGGGTAAATAAAAAGAACGATGCCCGCTGTTCCATACCGTATTGTATCCCGGAAGGGAACGATAACAAGGAGGACAATATGAACAAAAAATTTACAACATCCCAAATCACGTTACTCGGTCTTATGATCGCAATTCTGCTTCTTATGGCTTACACACCTCTTGGCTATCTGAATATCGGGCCTCTTGCCATTACCTTTAATATGATTCCGGTTGCCATCAGCGCCATCACAATGGGACCTGTAGGCGGAGCTGTTGCTGGAGCTGTGTTCGGACTTACCAGCTTTGGACAGTGCATCGGCATTGGCGGTACAAGCATTATGGGTGCGACTTTATTTGGAATCAATCCGCTTTTTGCATTTATACAGAGATTTATCCCAAGACTTGTTGACGGACTTCTTCTTGGATATATTTTCCAGGGTGTCCGCAAAAAATCTAAAAATATATATGTTTCCTGTGCTGTTACAGGATTTCTTTCTGCATTTTTAAATACATTATTCTTTATGGCCTTACTGGTAGGACTTTTTGGAAATACAGAATATGTGCAGGGACTGATGGGCGGAAAAAATGTACTTCTGTTCATCTGCACATTTGTAGGAATCAATGCAGTATGCGAAATGCTTTCTGCTACAGTCATCACAGGAGCAGTAGGAGCTGCCCTTTATAAAGCGAGACTTCTTCCTGGTACAGAGAAGAAATCAGAGAAAGTGGCGAAAGCGGCTGAAGTTTAAGAAAAACAGAAATAGAGAGACTGTCCCTGACCCGGTCACTGAATGTGACGGGAAACAGCCTGCGGAATGTGAAAAACTATGGAGGAAAATTATGATCTTAGCAATTGATATTGGAAATACAAATATTGTAGTAGGATGTATCGACCAGGAAAAAACATATTTCATCGAGCGGCTTTCTACTGTCCGTACAAAAACAGAACTGGAATACGCAGTTGACCTGAAAACAGTTGTGGACATTTACCATATTAAACGTACCGATATTGAAGGCTGTATCATTTCCTCTGTAGTTCCGCAGATAACAAATGCAGTGAAGCTTGCGGCAGAGAAGGTTTTGAAAAAAGTACCTATGGTTCTGGGACCTGGGGTAAAAACAGGATTGAATATCATGATGGATAACCCGGGACAGTTAGGAGCTGACCTGGTGGCAAATGCAGTAGCCGGAATCCATGAATATCCACTGCCTCTGGCAATTATCGATATGGGAACTGCAAGCACGGTAAGTGTGGTAGATGATAAGAAACATTATGTGGGCGGTATGATTTTTCCTGGAATGGGAGTGTCCCTGGATGCCCTCACAGCCCACGCTTCCCAGCTTAGCGGCATCAGTATCGAGGCACCGAAGCGGATCATTGGGAAAAATACCATTGAGTGTATGAAAAGTGGCATGATCTATAGTAATGCTGCAGCACTTGATGGAATCATTGACCGGATCGAGGAGGAGCTTGGACAGAAGATTACAGTAGTTGCCACCGGAGGTCTTGCACGTAAGATCGTGCCTCATTGCAAAAGAGAGATTCTCCTGGACGAGGATCTTTTGTTAAAGGGTCTTCTGATCATTTATGAGAAAAACAGATAAAAGCAAATAAAAAGCAATTCAAATGATCATTTTATTGATACATTGAGTTGCTTTTTTGTTTGGGATGAATCCTCTTGGGAATTAAAAAGTGAGGCTGCGGGGTGTCTCGCTCAGTGTTTCGTTTACAGTTCCTCAGATACAGGCTGCGGATGAAATGCCATGGCGAAATCCCGGGGTACCGGAGCCGTGATACACATAGCTTTTTCTGTGACTGGATGGGTGAATTCCAGCTGAAAAGAATGGAGCGGCTGTCTTTTTATGATCCTATAGTCTGGGTTATAGAGAAAATCACCGGGAAGGGGATGCCCAATGTATTTCATATGTACCCGGATCTGGTGGGTACGGCCGGTTTCCAGGTGAAGCTCGATGAGGGAGTAGGAATGACAGACTGCTAACCGTTCATAATGGGTAACGGCATATTCCCCATTTACGGGGTCTACCTGTCTTTCAATCGTAGAATCCTTTACCCGTCCGATAGGTGCGTCAATGGTTCCACATTCTGGCGTAATTCCCTGAACGATTGCCAGATAAGTCCTGCGAATCTTCCGCTGTTTCATCTGGGCAGAAAGTACCGCGGCACTGTAGGGATTTTTGGCCAGGATAAGGGCACCGGTAGTATCCCGGTCAAGGCGGTTGATGCAGCGATAGACAAAAGCTTGTCCTTTTTCTTTAAAATACCAGGCAGTCCCATTGGCTAATGTATTATCGTAATTGCCAATGGAAGGATGAACTGGCATGTCTGCTGGTTTGTTTATCACCAGAATATCCTCATCTTCATAGAGAATAGAAAGATCCATTTTTACAGGAAGGATATTTTCGCTGGTGTCTGTTTCCGGAATATGGATGCGAAGGAAGTCGCCGCTGTGAAGAATGGATTTTCCGAAGCCTCGCTCCCCATTTAGGGAAATGGCACTTTTATCCGGTTTCATGGAAGAAAGGATTCCACGGGAAAATCCTTTGCTCCGGAGAAAATCGAGAAGCTGCATTCCTTCCTGCTCTGTTGGTATGGTGTATGTGAGAATTCTGTCCAAGATGTTCCTCCTGTTGGAAATAGTAGGGTCTGATGTTTATAATAAAATACTGTAATTTTTTTATCCAGGGTGTATAATAGCACAGATGATATCCACATGGAAGCATTTGTTGCTTGGAAGGTCATAAGCAGTGACAAGTATGTTGCCATGTGGGAATTTATACATTTAGAGAAAGAGGAAACATATGGAGCAACAGCAACACCTTTTTACTAACAAAATGCTCCGGGCACTTCTTGTCCCGATTATCATGGAGCAGTTATTAAATGCACTGATGGGTACTGTGGATACCATGATGGTCAGCAATGTAGGTTCCGCAGCGATTTCCGCAGTCTCTCTGGTGGATTCGATCAATGTATTGATCATTCAGGCTTTTTCGGCACTGGCGGCAGGAGGGACCATTATCTGTACCCAGTACCTGGGACAGAAGAACCATGAAATGGCTAATAAATCTGCCAGACAGGCACTTTTTATCATAACTGCAATTTCTGTCTGCATTGTAGCAGTAGGACTTCTGTTTCGCGCGCCCCTTCTTGGTTTTATTTTCGGAAAAGTTGACGCAGATGTTATGGATAATTCCATGGTATATTTCTTTTATACCGTATTGTCTTATCCGTTCATTGCACTTTATGATGCCGGTGCCTCTATTTTTCGTGCCCAGGAAAATACCAGGGGGCCTATGGTTATTTCCATTATTTCCAATGTGATGAATATTGTAGGAAACGGAATCCTGATCTGGGTATTTCATATGGGAGTTGCGGGAGCAGCGATTTCCACACTGGTTTCCAGGATCTTCTGTGCGGTAGTTGTACTGTATCAGCTTCGTAAGGACAGACAGCCGATCGTTGTGCGGGATTATCTGAAAATCCGGCCAGATGGAAAAATGATCGGAAGGATCCTGGCTCTTGGGATTCCTTCCGGTATAGAAAATAGTATGTTCCAGCTTGGAAAGCTGGCAATCCAGTCTACTGTTTCCACATTGGGCACCACTGCGATCGCTGCTCAGGCCATGACTAATATGCTGGAAATGTTAAACGGAACTGCAGTGATCGGCGTAGGAATCGGACTTATGACTGTAGTAGGACAGAGCCTTGGCGCAGGAAGGCGAGACGAAGCGGTTTATTACATGAAGAAGCTGATGATTTTCGCAGAAGTCTTTTTGATCGCATGCTGCGCTATTGTGTATGCGTTTACGAAACCAATTACAGTGATTGGGGGAATGGAGCCGGAAAGTGCCAGAAAGTGCCTGGACATGATGTTCTGGATTACCATTGTGAAGCCAATCGTCTGGATGCCGGCATTTATTCCGGCTTACGGCATGAGGGCTGCCGGGGATGTGAAATTTTCCATGGTCACTTCCTGCACCACCATGTGGGTATTCCGTTTCTGTCTGTGTGTTTATCTGATCCGGGTAGCCGGAATGGGACCTATGGCTGTGTGGATCGGTATGTTTACGGACTGGACGGTGCGGGCGGTTATATTTTCCCTTCGGTTTAAGAGTGGGAAATGGATGGAGCATAAAGTTGTATAATAATTGACTTTTACACCGCAAAATTATATAATGTAACGGATTAAAACAGGGAAAAAGTACATTCAGGAAGCAGGTGGAAGTCCTGCACAAGTCCGTTACTGTACAGTCAGATACTGGGTGCTTTTTCAGGAACAGAATTTCCTGCGGCAACCGGGATAAGACTGATGAGAGAGGAGCTTTGTTGTCATGACAGGGCTCCTTTTTGTTAGCAGTGTAAATTTCTGTTGCTGTTTATAGAAGATATTTAACAGCGTGATAGTCTGCTTGGAAAAGGCTTTCGTATTCAGCATTTTAATTAAATTCTGGGAGGCAAGGGGATATGGAACATAAAACCGGATTAGAAGATTATTATGTGATCCGTGGACAGAAGAAAATGCGTTTCGGCTACACTACAGGTTCCTGCGCCGCAGCAGCCTGCAAGGGAGCCTGCCTTATGCTTCTGGGAAAAGAAAAGTTAACCTCTGTCCCCCTGATGACGCCAAAAGGAATTCTTCTTGACCTGGAATTACATGATATACAAGTTAGCGATGAGCAGGTTGCCTGCGCTGTGAAAAAAGACGCGGGAGACGATCCGGATACGACAAATGGAATTCTGGTATATGCCACAGTGTCGAAGACTGCCACTCCTGGAATTACGATAGATGGTGGAATCGGTGTGGGCCGGGTTACAAGACCGGGACTTTCCCAGAAAGTAGGAGAGGCGGCAATTAATCCTGTGCCCCGTGCCATGATCCTTCGGGAAGCAGAAGAAGCAGCTGTTTCCCATGACTATGAGGGAGGACTGAAGATTGTGATTTCAGTGCCGGAAGGGGTAGAAATCGGGAAGAAGACCTTCAATCCAAGGCTGGGAATTACAGGAGGAATCTCCATTCTGGGAACTTCCGGAATTGTGGAGCCTATGAGTGAAAAAGCCCTTGTAGAGAGCATCCATGTGGAAATGAAGCAGCATTTTACCCAGGGAGAAAAGTATCTTCTTGTGACACCTGGAAACTATGGGGCGGATTATCTGCGCGAGCATATGACCTTGCCTTTTGAACGGAATATCAAGTGCAGTAATTATGTGGGCGAGACGATCGACATGGCTGTAGATATGGGCGTGAAAGGAATACTTTTTGTAGCTCATATTGGCAAATTTGTAAAAGTAGCAGCAGGGATTATGAATACCCATTCCCACAGCGCAGATGCCCGGATGGAGGTGCTTGCGGCGAATGCTCTCCGGGTAGGAGCAGACGGAGATACGGCCCGGGATGTCCTGAATTGCAACACCACAGATGAGGCTCTTGATATTTTGCGTGAAAAAGGATTATTAGAATCTGCAATGAAAGAAATTATGGAGAAAATCCAGTTTTATCTGGATCACCGGTCTTATGAACAGATTAAGCTTGGTGCGGTAGTTTTTAATAATGTATATGGTTATCTGGGAAAAACCAGAGATGCAGATGAACTGATTCAGGAAATCCAGAAGCAAGATGGAGAGTTAAAGTAAAAACCCGTTGTTGTGTACAGCAAATATTTCATGGGAAATGATCTACATGAAAATAAGCGTTTGATTTATATGACAGATAAAACAGAATGGAAATGCAAACAAACAGATATGGCATTCCGGAAAGAGAGCGTTATGACAGGAAAATTATATGGTGTGGGAGTCGGTCCGGGAGATCCGGAGCTGGTTACCTTAAAAGCTTTAAGACTTACAAAAGAGGCAGATATACTGGCTTTTCCAGGGGAGAATCCCAAAGAATCTGTTGCATACAAGATTATGAAGGGCGCATATCCGGAAATTGACAGCAAGCAGATGATTTCCCTGCCAATGCCCATGATCAAAGAGAAGGAAGCCCTGAAGCGTGTTCACGACGAAGGTGCCAGAATCATTGCAGAATGGCTGGAGAAGGGAAAAAACGTAGTGTTTCTCACTTTGGGAGATCCTACGGTATATTCTACCTACATTTATGTGCACAAAAGAGTAGAACAGCTTGGGTATGCCACGGAAATTGTCAGCGGTATCACATCTTTTTGCGCAGTCAGTGCCAGATTAAATGAAGGTCTGGTAGAAAAATCCCAGCAGCTTCATGTGATTCCGGCATCCTACCAGGTGGAAGAAGCCCTGAAGCTTCCTGGAACGAAAGTTTTGATGAAGGCTGGTAAAAAAATGCAGGAAGTAAAAGCGCAGATTAAAGCTTCCGGGAATAAGGCTGTAATGATTGAAAACTGTGGAATGCCAGATGAGAAAATATACAGAAGCGTGGAAGAGATTCCAGAGAACGCAGGCTACTATTCCTTAATCATTGTGAAGGATGAGAAATGATAAGTAGCATTTTTAGCTGAGGACAAATCCATGACAGCAAAGTGGAAGTAGAAAATATGTTGATTTTAATATAATGATGTAGTTTTTTATAGAAAAGGAGAGAAAGTTATGATTCATTTTGTAGGAGCAGGTTCCGGAGCACCGGATCTGATCACAGTAAGAGGTAAAAAATACCTGGAAGAAGCGGATGTGGTAATTTATGCAGGTTCCCTGGTAAATCCGAAACTTCTGGAGTATACCAAGGACATTTGTACCATCTACAACAGTGCCAAAATGACACTGGAAGAAGTCCTTTCCGTTATGGAAAAAGCAGAGGCAGCAGGTAAGACAACCGTTCGGCTCCACACAGGTGATCCATGTATTTACGGCGCAATCCGGGAACAGATGGATGTGTTGGACGAGAAGGGAATTGCTTATGATTACTGTCCAGGTGTCAGTGCATTTTGTGGTGCCGCCAGTGCATTAAATCTGGAGTACACGCTTCCGGATATTTCCCAGAGCGTGATCATCACCCGTATGGAAGGCAGAACCCCGGTTCCGCCAAAGGAAAGCATTCAGTCCTTTGCAGCCCATCAGGCAACTATGGTTGTTTTTCTTAGCACGGGAATGTTGGAAGAGCTGAGCAGAAGACTGATTGAGGGTGGTTACACCGCAGATACTCCGGCAGCCATTGTTTACAAGGCCACCTGGGAAGATGAGAAAAAATTTGTGTGCACAGTGGGAACCCTGGCACAGACTGCGAAAGAGAACAATATTACAAAAACTGCGCTTATGATCATCGGAGACTGTGTAAATGCAGCTCATTATGATCGTTCCAAATTGTACGATCCTGGATTTACCACAGAATTCCGTGAGGCAACAAAATAAGTGTAAGATTAATAAATCTGTTAAAAAGACACATTATCCAAACCAGAAGATGTGACGCAGATGAAAGGGAAACGGATGAAGATTTCCATGATATGCTACACCCTCACAGGGCAGCAGACTGGGGAAAAATTAAAAAAGGAACTGGAAAAAGAGGGGCATTTGGTTTCTCTTTTTACCAAAAGTAAATACATACAGGATTCTATAAAGGAAAGCTGCAGAGACTGGACAAAAGAGCAGTTTGAAAGTGCTGATAGCATTATTTTTATTGGGGCCACCGGAATTGCAGTACGCAGCATAGCTCCTTTTGTACAGAGTAAAAAGAAAGACCCGGCAGTGCTGGTGGTCGATGAATGTGGAAAGTTTGTGATTTCCCTGCTGTCAGGACATCTTGGAGGGGCAAATGAGCTTGCACATATGGCGGCAGATATTCTTAAGGCAATTCCTGTGGTGACAACTGCTACGGATCTTGAGGGTAAATTTGCAGTGGATGTATTTGCGAAGAAAAATAACTGTCATATCTTTCGGATGAAAGAGGCAAAAGAAGTCTCTGCCGCACTTCTGGCAGGTGAAAAAGTGGGGTTCTACAGTGAATTTCCGTGGGATGGGAAATTGCCAGACGGACTGATTGGTTGCAAGGCTGGTACAGCGTTTTCAGAAGTGCAGGTTGAAAGCGCGGCTGATAAATTGTTTCCGGAAATGCAGATGAAAACTGTGGACGGTTCCTCTCTTCCCAAAGTGGGAATTGCAGTGACCATACATAAAAACTGCATTCCATTTCTTTCAACCACTCATGTAGTTCCGCCAGCTGTTGTTTTGGGAATGGGCTGCCGGAAAAACAAAGAACCGGAAGCTGTGGAAAGTGCAGCATATAAATGTCTGGAGAAAAATGAAATTTATCCGGAAGCGGTTGCTGCATTGGCAAGTATTGACGTAAAAAAAGAAGAACCCGGGCTTCTTGGGCTGGCAGAGAAATTAGGAGTGCCATTTGAGACATATTCCAGTGAACAGCTTCTGGCAGTACAGGGTGATTTTACTCCATCTTCTTTTGTAAGCCAGACAGTGGGCGTGGATAATGTATGCGAAAGAAGTGCAGTGAAAGCTGCAAAAGATCTGTTTCCATGCAGGAAAGAAAACAGATCTGCCCAAGATACAAAGAATATTTCCAATGAAACAAATAATTATAAAACAGATAAACAAGCAGATGTTACGATCATACAGAGAAAACATGGTGCAGAGGGCGTGACAACGGCCCTTGCTCTTGGAGATTGGAGGTTTCGTTTTGAATAAAGAAAAGAAAATTTATGTAGTCGGAATTGGTCCTGGTTCTTATGATGGAATGACAGGAGCCGCCGCATCAGCTCTTGAAAGAAGTGACGTAATCGTAGGATATACCGTTTATATTGATCTGGTAAAAGATCATTTTCCAGGAAAATCTTTTCTCACCACACCAATGAGAAAAGAAGTAGACCGTTGTGTGATGGCTTTTGATGAAGCGATGAAAGGACAGACGGTTTCCATGATCTGCAGTGGCGATGCTGGTGTATATGGAATGGCTGGGCTTATGTATGAAGTTGGGGCAAATTACCCGGATGTGGATCTGGAAATCGTACCTGGGGTTACAGCTGCTACTGGCGGCGCTGCAGTTCTTGGCGCACCTTTAATCCACGATTTCTGTCTGATCAGTCTCAGTGATCTGCTTACACCATGGGAAAAAATCGAGAAACGTCTCCTTCTGGCTTCTGAGGCAGATTTTGTCATCTGTCTTTATAATCCGTCCAGCCATAAAAGACACGATTATCTGAAAAAAGCCTGTGAGCTTATGCTTCAGTACAAGTCTCCGGAAACTGTGTGTGGCACCGTGCAGAACATTAACCGTGAAGGGGAAACAGCCCGGGTTATGACATTAGGAGAACTGAAGGATACACAGGTTGATATGTTTACCACGGTATTTATTGGAAACTCACAGACCCGGAACATGAATGGAAAAATGGTAACGCCTAGAGGATATAAAAATGTCTGATGTGGTTGTGTTTGCAGGTACAACAGAAGGCTGTGAGATAAGCAGCTTTCTGGCAAAACATAAAGTAAGTGTGATTGCCTGTGTTGCCACGGATTATGGCAGTAAATCCTTAAAAGAGGACGAATACCTGAAAATCCATGCAGGCCGTCTGAATAGTGAGGAAATGGAAGCTTTGCTGAAAAAGCATAGCCCCCGGCTGGTGCTTGACGCTACTCATCCCTATGCAGCGGAAGTGACGGAGAATATCCGGTCAGCCTGCAAAAATACAGGCTTTTCCTATGAGAGAGTACTTCGCGAAAAAGGCGTTCATCAGAATCAGGCTGTGTATGTGGAAGATACAGAGGCAGCAGTGAAATTTCTGGAGGGTACCAAAGGGAATATCCTGCTTACGACAGGCAGTAAGGAGTTGGGAAAATTTACCGCTTTGCCGGATGCTGGCGAGCGTATTTATGCAAGAGTGCTGTCTTTGCCATCTGTAATGGAAACCTGTAAGGGTTATGGATTTGAGGGTAAGCATCTGATCGGTATGCAGGGGCCTTTTTCCATGGAGTTAAATGCCGCCATGCTCCGTCAGTATGACTGCAGATATCTTGTGACAAAAGATACAGGAAAAGCAGGTGGCTTCCAGGAGAAGATAGATGCTGCACTTATGAATGATGTGATTCCTGTTATAATCGGAAGACCTTTGCAGGAAGAGGGGCTTTCTGTAGCAGAATGTAAGCATATGCTGACAGAACGTTTTGGAATTGCCATGAAGTCACATGTTACACTTCTTGGGATTGGAATGGGAAGTGAGGAAACTCTTACCATTCAAGGCAAAAAGGCAGTTCAGAAAGCTGACCTGATCATTGGAGCCAAACGTATGGCGGATTCTATCCGGGAACCCGGGCAGCCAGTGGTATATGAATATCGTAGTGACATGATTGGAAACTATATTAAGGACCATCCGGAATATGAGAATATTGTTATAGCACTGTCTGGAGATGTAGGATTTTACAGTGGAGCGAAGAAGCTGCTGGATGTATTGAGAAAAGGGAATCAGGAAGAACACTTTGCAGAGGTTGAGATCATTTGTGGAATTTCCTCAGTAGTGTACTTTATGTCTCGTATAGGTCTGTCCTGGGATGATGCAAAAATCACCAGCGCCCACGGCAAAAACTGTAATCTGATTTCCATGATCAGACAGAACCAGAAAGTGTTTTCCATCCTTGGAACCAGAAGCGCAGTGGCAGAGCTGGCGCAGAAGCTGGTGAATTATGGGATGGGAGAGGTGGTTCTTCATGTGGGAGAAAACCTTTCTTATCCAGAGGAAAAGATTTTCCAGGCGAAAGCAAGAGAACTGACTTTTTATGAAGGACAGGCGTTAAGCGTTGTGTGTGCATATAATGAAGATGCCAGATGCGCTTTTTCCACCCATGGAGTTCCAGATGAGGAATTTATCCGGGGAAAAGCACCTATGACAAAGGAAGAGGTGCGTTGTGTATCCCTTTCTAAGCTAAGGCTTCATGAGGATTCTATCTGCTATGATGTAGGAGCTGGAACTGGTTCTGTTTCCGTGGAGATGGCCCTTCGTGCAGATCAGGGGAAAGTGTTTGCTGTTGAGAAAAAGGATGATGCTGTGGCGCTTCTGTATGAAAATAAACAGAAGTTTGCGGTAGATAATCTGGAAATTATAAAAGGAGAAGCGCCGGAGGCGCTTAAAGAACTGCCAGTTCCTACACATGCGTTTATCGGTGGTTCTTCCGGAAACCTGAAAGAAATCATTGCTTTACTTCTGGAAAAGAACCAGAATGTGAGAATTGTGATCAACTGCATTACTTTGGAGACTATCAGTGAGGCACTGGATGTATTAAAAGAGTATGATTTCGCAGAGCGTGAAGTGGTGCAGCTTGCAGCTTCCAGATCGAAAGAGATTGGCAGATATCATCTGATGATGGGAGAGAATCCCATTTACATTATTACTTGTCAGAATCCCCAAAATAAGTTATGAGTCATGAAAGACAGTCTCAAAACTGATTTTTTATCTGCGGCGTTGTCGTTAATATAACAGAAAATTAATTTTCGCTGTGTCAGGAGTGCATAGGGCGGTAAGGAGGAATTGCATGGAAAAAAGAATACCTAGGATTTTGCTTGCGGCAGGAGCCAGCGGAAGCTGAAAAACCCTTCTTTCCTGTGGCCTTTTGCAGGTGCTGGTGAACAGAGGTTTAAGGACCGTGTCCTTTAAGTGTGGACCGGATTATATCGATCCCATGTTTCATACTCAGGTCATTGGTACGAAATCCCGCAATCTGGATACCTTTTTTACAGAAGAAGAGATTACGAAATATCTTCTTGCAAGAAACAGCGCAGACTGCGAGATCGCTGTGATGGACGGGGTTATGGGATTTTATGATGGTGTGGCAGGAACTACAACAAAGGCCAGTGCTTACGATCTGGCGAGAGTGACGGATACACCTGTCGTTCTGATTGTGAACAGCAAGGGGATGAGTGTTTCTCTTGCGGCTTACATAAAGGGATTTATGGAATACAAAAAGGACAGCCATATCAAAGGTGTGATCTTTAATCAGATGTCCCCTATGCTGTATCCCAGAATGAAGAAGCTTGTGGAAGAGGAGCTTGGCATTAAAGTGCTTGGCTATGTGCCCAAAGTGGAGGACTGCGTGATCGAGAGCAGACATTTAGGGCTGGTTCTTCCCGAGGAAATCCCGGAATTGAAGGGGCGTCTGCTAAAGCTGGCTGAGATTCTGGAAGACAGTCTGGATGTTGATGCAATTTTGCACATGGCGAAAGAGGCTCCGGCTGTGGAGTATCCTTCTCTGGAGAAATTCAGCCCGGCATTTACGTGGAAGAGTTCGCGAGGGGTTCGAATCGGCCTTGCCAGGGATGAAGCATTTTGTTTCTTTTACGAGGATAATCTGGATCTTCTCCGTGCTATGGGAGCCGAACTGGTTCCGTTTTCGCCTATCCACGACGAGCATTTACCTGAAAATCTGGACGGCATTCTTCTCTATGGAGGATATCCGGAATTAAACGGAAAAGCGCTGGAAGAGAATGTTTCCATGCGGCAGGAAATTGCCGGGGCAATAAAAATCGGAATGCCTTGTCTGGCAGAGTGCGGCGGTTTCATGTATCTCCATGAAAAAATGGAGGGAATGGACGGAAACTTCTATGAGATGGCAGGCGTTATCCCGGGAAAGGTGTGGCGTACCCCAAGACTTACCAGGTTTGGATATATCACATTGGAACAGAACTTATCAGCATTGAGAGGGGAGGACAATGTAAAGAATAAAATCCAGGTTCTGGGACAGGCGGATTTAGGTCTAAGTCCAGCCCATGAATTCCATTATTTTGATTCAGAAAACTGTGGAACGACCTTCCATGCTTCAAAGCCCCAAAGCAGTCGTGGCTGGGACTGTATACATGGAACAGACCGCCTGCTGGCTGGTTTCCCTCATCTTTACTATTATGCCAATCCGCGAATCCCTCAGGCATTTCTGAAAAAATGTCTGGAATACAAAGAATCTGCAAAAGGCTACAACAATAAGTCATGAGAATAATTTTTGAATAAAATAATAATCTTTTGGTATTTCAAAATGGAATACTCCAAAGAAGATATAGCGCCTGGAAAACAGGTGCGCATAAGGAGTTATTAAAATGATACGATTACTAACCCTCCCTGCAGGTTTTATCCTAGACCTGATCATGGGAGACCCAAGATGGCTATATCACCCGGTATGTCTTATTGGAAAACTGATCAGCATACTGGAAAAAGGAATCCGCAAAATTTTCCCCAAAACAGAGAAAGGGGAATTGGCAGGAGGCATTCTGGAAGTAATTCTTGTCTGTCTGATCACTTTTTTTGTTCCTTATGGTGTGATCCATCTGCTTTATAAATGGAATTTCTGGCTTGGATTTGCACTGGAAACGTTCTGGTGCGGACAGCTTCTGGCAACGAAATCCCTGAAAACTGAGAGTATGAAGGTATATGACCGCCTGAAAAACGGAACGATCGAGGAAGCCCGTTATGCAGTTTCCATGATCGTAGGACGTGATACCCAGGCACTTTCAGAAGTGGGAGTAACGAAAGCTGCAGTGGAAACCGTTGCGGAAAATTCTTCCGATGGGATTATTGCGCCCATGCTTTATATGGCAATCGGTGGAATCCCTCTGATGTTTTTGTACAAGGGAATCAATACCATGGATTCCATGCTTGGATATAAAAACGACAAATACCTGTATTTTGGAAGATGTGCCGCAAAGCTTGATGATGTGGCAAACTTTATCCCAGCCAGAATTTCCGGCTGGCTGATGGCTTTGTCCACGGTGTTTGTAGGTATGGACACCAAAAATGCAGTGAAAATATACAGAAGAGACCGCCGCAATCATGCAAGCCCTAATTCAGCGCAGACAGAAGCGGCTATGGCAGGTGCACTGGACGTACAACTGGCAGGAAACGCCTATTACTTCGGAAAACTCTATGAAAAACCAACCATCGGAGATCCGATCCGTCCGGTTGAGATTGAGGATATAGAAAGAGCGAATAAGCTGCTTTATGCGACCTGTATTGTGGGTGCAGTTCTCTTTTGCGGATTTAGTGCACTTTTGAAGATTTTGTTCTGAAATGGAGATAACAATGGAAAAACATATACATGGCGGTGATGTTTATCATCACCAGGGGTGTATCGACTTCTCTGCAAACTGTAATCCTCTTGGCACCCCTGAGGGAATCAAAAAGGCGATCATCAAAAGTCTGGAGCATATAAACGATTATCCCCAGGTTGGCTGTACTCCCTTAAAAGAAGCCATTGCAGAATATGAGAATACGAAACCGGAGCAGGTGATCTGCGGAAATGGTGCGGCAGAGGTGATCTTTTCTCTTTGCCGGGCTGTGAAGCCAGGTAAAGCCCTGGTTCCGGCGCCAACTTTTGCGGAATATCAGCAGGCATTATATAGTGTAGACTGTCAGGTGGATTTTTATTCTCTGGATGAAAAAAAACAATTTGTATTAGACGAGGATTTTATCCAGAGTCTGACTGCGGAGCTTGATATTATTTTCCTGTGTAATCCCAATAATCCTACCGGGCTTCTGGTGGAGAAGCCATTGCTGAAAAAAATCCTGAGACGATGCCAGGAACTTGGTATTATTATGGCAGTGGATGAGTGTTTCCTGGATTTCGTTCCGTCACCCGAGAAATATACCTTAAAGGAATATCTGGAAAGCTATGACAATCTGTTCCTTTTGAAAGCGTTTACAAAGCGGTATGCCATGGCAGGTGTGCGGCTTGGCTATGGCCTTTGCGGAAACCAAAAGCTCTTGGAAAAAATGGAAAGTGTGTGTCAGCCCTGGAATGTTTCTTCTATGGCACAGGCGGCTGGTCTGGCAGCTTTACAGGAAACCGAATATGTAGAAAAGGGAAGACAGATGACCTTTCGGGAACTGGATTATCTGAAGAAGGAATTGACCGCACTTGGGTATCCAGTTTATCCGTCACAGGCAAATTATGTTTTCTTTACAGGTCCGGTGGATTTGTATGAAAAATTGGAGCAGAAGAAGATTTTGATCCGTGATTGCAGCAATTATACAGGGCTTTCTAAGGGATATTACAGAGTGGCAGTAAAAAATCATGAAGAGAACAGGCAACTGATTAAAGCACTGAAAGAACTTTCGTGATAGCAGTTCACCGTATTATTATAGAGGAGGAACACATTTTGGCAAAAGCGATTATGGTGCAGGGGACAATGTCCAATGCCGGAAAAAGCCTTCTGGCAGCTGGCCTTTGCAGAATTTTCAAGCAGGATGGATACCGGGTGGCACCCTTTAAATCCCAGAATATGGCGTTGAATTCCTTTATTACAAAAGAAGGGCTTGAAATGGGACGTGCCCAGGTGATGCAGGCAGAAGCAGCCGGAATTGCTCCTTCTGTCCTTATGAATCCTATTTTGTTAAAGCCTACAAATGATGTAGGCTCCCAAGTGATTGTAAATGGAGAGGTCCTGGGAAATATGAGCGCCAGGGATTATTTTAAATATAAGAAAAAACTGGTGCCGGATATTATGAAGGCTTACAATACACTTGCCGCCGAAAATGATATTATTGTTATAGAAGGAGCCGGAAGTCCGGCTGAAATTAATTTAAAAAGTGACGATATCGTAAATATGGGTATGGCAAAAATGGCAAAGGCTCCGGTGCTTCTGGTTGGGGATATCGACCGTGGAGGTGTTTTTGCCCAGCTGATCGGAACGGTCATGCTTCTGGAAGAAGATGAAAAGGAGATGGTAAAAGGTCTGATCATCAATAAATTCCGTGGAGATAAAACCATTCTGGATCCTGGTGTGGAAATGCTGGAGGAGAGAAGCGGCATTCCGGTTGTGGGGGTAGCTCCGTATCTGAATATCCAGGTAGAGGATGAGGACAGCCTGACTGAGCGTTTTGAAACCAAACGTACCGTGGATCTTATTGATATTGCAGTGATCCGTGTGCCGAGAATTTCCAATTTTACTGATTTTAATCATTTGGAAAGCATTCAGGGTGTTTCTCTTCGCTATGTGAAAAATCCATCGGAGCTTGGCAATCCGGATATGATCATTTTGCCGGGAACAAAAAATACCATGGAAGACCTTCTGTGGATGCGGGAAAATGGTCTGGAGGCACTGATCTTAAAAGAAGCGGCAAAGGGTAAGCTGATTTTTGGAATCTGCGGTGGTTATCAGATGATGGGGGAAAGCTTAAGCGATCCTCATGGAGTGGAAGCTGGTGGAACCATTAAAGGCATGGGGCTTCTGCCCATGGATACGGTTTTTGCCAGGAAAAAAACAAGAACCAGAGTGGAAGGTTCTTTTGGTCCGCTTACAGGCGCTTTTGCAAAGCTAGGTGGTACAGCCCTGGAAGGCTATGAGATCCACATGGGTGAGACGGTCCTGAAAGGAGAAGCAAAGCCATCTACTGAAATTCAGGATAGCGTAACCGGTGAACGTAAGTCAGATGGAGCGTACCTGGATAATGTGTGCGGAACCTATGTGCATGGCGTGTTTGATAAAGAGGCGGTTGCTGAGGCAATTGTGCAGATCATAGGAGAAAAGAAAGGTCTGGATGTATCCGGAATGACTGGAATGGATTTTCAGGCATTTAAAGAGACCCAGTATGACATTCTGGCGGCAGAGCTTCGGAAACATCTGGATATGGATAAAATTTATAAGATTCTGGATGAGGGAATTTAGAAAGGACATAAAGATGAAGGTAGAACTGGAAAATGTAAAACCTATGGATATAGAAAAAAGAAGCTTTGAGATCATCACAGAGGAGCTTGGTGACACTCCTCTGATTCCTGGTACGGAACTGGTGGTAAAGCGATGTATTCATACAAGCGCGGATTTTGATTACGCGAAGAATCTTTGCTTTTCTGAAAATGCAGTGGAAAAGGCAATCCAGGCAATCAAAGAGGGGGCCTGCATTGTAACCGATACCCAGATGGCAAAAGCAGGAATCAATAAGCGTGCCCTTGCAAGATACGGAGGAGAGGTTTACTGCTTTATGTCTGACGAAGATGTAGCCAAAATTGCAAAGGAAAATGGTTCTACCCGTGCTACAGCAAGCATGGATAAGGCAGCAGGTCTTGACAAAAAGCTGATCTTTGCCATTGGAAATGCACCTACTGCATTGGTTCGGCTTTATGAGCTGATCGAGGATGGCAAACTGAATCCGGAGCTGATCATCGGTGTGCCGGTTGGCTTTGTAAATGTGGTGCAGTCCAAGGAACTGATCATGCACACAGAGGTGCCATATATCGTGGCCCGGGGACGTAAGGGAGGGTCAAATATTGCGGCATGTATCTGCAATGCACTGCTGTATATGATCGACAATAACCGGGGATAAACCTGTTCCAGGAAAAGGAACACTTGATTTTAATTCTTTGTCTATGAAATAACAGATTTCAAAAGTTCACACGCTGGAACAAAATCCTGTACCGGCATGGATGAGCAGGACATAAGTATGGTCACAGCGCCCGCTGTTTCTTTTAAAATCTGTAGATGCAGGCCTTTTTCATGGGCCTGCTTTTTTATTTCTTCCCCATTTTTAGAACAAGGCAAAGTAAGGGCCAGACTGGTGCCAGCGGCTCCAACCTGAATTTGGCACCCGGAGCCAAATACCTGGCGGACTGCACTGCGAAGCTGTTTTAATTTAGAAGAATACAGTCGTTTCAGCCTTCTGGTCTGTGCTGCAAGGTGACCGTCACGGATAAACTGGCAAAGCGCGATTTGTTCTGCCTTGGAGGCAGTCTGGTTATAGAATCCTGCTTTATTTTTATAAGCTTCCAGAAGTTCTGGAGGCAAAATCATAAAGCTGATTCGGATAGAAGGCAGCAGCAGTCTGGAAAATGAACCGATATAAACCACACCCTGCCCTCCGGAAAGTCCGAAGAGGGAAGGAGTAGGCTTCTGGAAATAGACGAATTCGTTTTCGAAATCATCTTCGATGATCAGGTGATGGCGTTCGTCTGCATATTTCAGAAGCTCCAGACGGCGTTTTACTGGCATGATCTCGCCCCATTTTGTCATGTGCGCAGGGGAAACGTAGACCACATCGCAGTCTTTATCACGATAATGGATATCATATCCGTAATCTTTGAAAACCGTGCTTCCGTGAACGAAAGAGGGGGTAGGGAAGGATACCTGGTGAAACTCTGGATATACTTCATGGATAAGAGGACACAGGATCTGCAGAAGGATCTGGAAGCTGGCGCCGACTACAATATAGTCCTGGGAACAGAGGATGTTTCGACGCTCCCGGATATAATCTGCCAGAGTTTCCCGGAAATCAGCTTCGCCCTGGGGCTCTCCATAAGTGAGCATCCTTTCATTCTGGCGAAGGGCGCTTTTCATATAACGGCTCCACAGATCGAAACGGAAACTCTCTTTATCTACGCCGGAAGAGGCCAGGTCGTAACGGTAGTGAGGTTCATCATGTCTGCCCGGCTGGCTGCTTTTGTGCTGATGAAAGGCAATTTCTGTAACGTAGTAGCCGCTTTGGGCTTTTGCCATAATATAGCCGTCTGCGGCAAGCTGGAGGTAGGCAGTCTCGATAGTGGTACGGGAGAGCTTCAGCTCCTGGGAGCATTTCCTGAGAGAGGGCATTTTGCTTCCTGGTGTCATTTTTCCATCCAGGATCAGCTTTTTGTAGTATTCATAAACTTCCATATAAAGATGTGTGGTACGCTTCTGATTTTTTTCAATGTCTAACATAAAACTGTCCCCTCTAAAATACTTTAATTTGGATATTTCGATATATACACATAGGTGTTATTCTACAATATAAACGAAAAATTTACAATAGAAATCGTGGCGGAAACGTCAGATTATTGGAAACTGGAGTGATGTATTTGAAGAAAATAGCGGTAATTCAGGACTTGTCCGGCCTGGGGAAATGTTCTCTGACAGCGGCAATCCCGGTGATCTCGGTCATGGGCGTACAGGCGGTACCTTTGCCAACGGCAGTGCTTAGCAACCAGACTGGTTATCCTTCTTATTACTGTGATGATTATACAGAACATATGGAACAGATCATGGAAGAGTGGGAGAAACGGACGTTTTCTCCGGATGGAATATATACAGGCTTTCTGGCTGATGAGGAGCAGGCTGATAAAATCCTGGATTTTATCAGAAGATTCCGGCAGGAGAAGACCATGGTGCTGGTGGATCCGGTTATGGGAGACAACGGCAGGGCTTATGGAATCTACACCAGGGGCTTGCGGGAAAAGATGATCCAGCTGGTGAAAAGTGCACAGGTGATCACGCCGAACCTTACGGAAGCACTGCTTCTTTTATATGGGAAAGAAGAGATGGAAAAAAGGTATGCAGAGCTTCTGGAACTGGATGGGGAAAAACGTCTGGAGCAGATTGAAAAGGTTGGGGAGCAGCTGGCAAAAGAATATGAGCTGCAGGCTGCTGTGATTACTGGTGTAGAATTCCGGGCGGAATTATGTGCACAGCAGATGGGAAATCTGGTAGTGGAAAATGGTCAGGCTTCCTGGTGCTTTGCTCCAAAGCTTGGCGGCAGCTATTCCGGAACAGGAGATTTGTTTGCTTCTGTACTTAGTGCAGGACTGGTAAAGGGAATGTCCATGATGACTTGCGTGGAACTTGCAGTGAATTTCCTCTCTAAAGCCATTGCCCAGACCGTGCAGGAGGGGACGGACCGGAATGATGGAGTCTGTTTCGAGACATATCTTGGAGAATTATGTAAAATTTGATAGAGAGAATAACAGAGGAGAGTGTGAATAATGGCTGATATCGTTTATTGCTATAATGATGAGGTATATTTTAACCTGACAAATAAATGCCCCTGCAACTGTACTTTTTGCATCCGCAATAACGGAGATTCCGTAGGCGGGGCGAAGACCTTGTGGTTTGACAGGGAACCAACAATGGAAGAAATTTACAAGGCCATTGATGCCTTTGATTTCTCCGGATACAAGGAGGTAGTATTCTGCGGCTACGGAGAGCCTACCATGGCGCTGGACAAGCTGATCGCTGTCAGTGAATATATGAGAAGCAAATATCCGGCGCATTTAGACCGTGATGGGAAACCCTGCCCAGGAATTAAACTTCGTCTGAATACCAACGGTCTCGGAGATTTGATCAACAAGCGTTCCATAGCCAAAGAGGTCTGTCAGGCTGTAGATATTATTTCCATTAGTTTAAACATGCCAGATGCCAAGTCCTACAATGAAGTGGTACGTCCGGCTTATGGAGAAAAAGCATTTGACGCTATGCTGAAATTTGCACAGGATTGCAAACAGTATACAGAAAATGTGAAATTCACGGTTGTAGACTGTATCGGCAAGGAAAACATTGAGAAAAGCCGTAAAGTAGCTGAGAAGCTTGGAATTCCGTTGAGAGTACGGGAGTATACGGCTGAATAAGATTAAGGGAAGAAAAAGACATCAATGCAGATGTTTCATAAAATCCAATAGAGCCTTTGTTAACAAGTTTTAGATTTATCTATGAGATTTTATGAAGTACGGAAAAATCTGCAATGGTGTCTTTTGATATGTGTAGGTTATTTTTGGCAAAAATTTTAACTGTTAGATTTGCGAAGTGTTTGAATTAGCAAGTCTGTTAAGTGGTTGAACAGTCAGGCTTATTTTTTAATAAAGGTTTGCAAAACTTCTCGGAACTGGGGTACACAGGCCAGGATATCCGAATTCGCAAGATAAGGCGGTTCTTTATTTTCCCAGTCCGTGATGACGCCGCCGGCTTCTTTTAAAATAACGGTAGCCCCGCTGTAATCCCAGGGTTTCAGATTCTGTTCCAGATAAGCGTGCTGTCTGCCACAGGCTACATAGCAAATGTCAAGGGCAGCAGAGCCGGTACGCCTGAAATCTGCACAGTTCATAAAGATATTGTAAAATACCGGGAACAGTTCCTTTGCCCTGTCTTTTTCATAAGGTGAGGAGCCGAAAGATACCACAGCATCTTTGAATTCCGGCTGGTTGGACACATGGATAGGAGCTCCGTTCAGGTAGGCACCTTCACCCTTGGCACCATAGAAGAGCTCTTCCGTAAAAGGATTATAGACAACTCCGAAAGTGATTTCTCCATTTTCATAAAGTCCCAAAGAAACTGCGCTTAAATGATAATCCCGGATTAAATTGGTGGTTCCGTCTATAGGATCCAGAATCCAGTAAGATTTCCGGGAATCCAGTCCAAGATTCTCCTTCTCTTCAGCAATCAGTGCAATGTCCGGAAATTCTTTTCCAAGAGCCTCTTTCAGGTAATTTTGGACGGCAACATCTACATTGGTAACGTAATCGGCAGCCCCCTTTTCTGTAACCTTTTCATGAGCCATTTCCTGAAGAATCAAGGGCTTTGTTTGTTTCACCAGTTCTATGATTCTGGATTGGTTTTCTTTGTTCATATAAAAATACCTCCTAACGCTTGTTAAAAAACTTCAATAATCTGGGTGTTCTAGGGAAAATTTACCATAAACAGAAAGAAAGGGCAAATGAAAAATTAAGTTGCAAAAATATAAAAAAATTGAAACTAAGAAGTACAAATTTTATAAAAAGGACTAAATAAAAATGGAGAGACGAAATGTCCCTCCTGAAAGTTCAATTGTTGTTAACGCTATTTCAGCGGTGTCATTCGAATTGATAGTCATTCCGGTGTCTTTGAGTTTCTGAATTAGTTGTGTAATGGATAAAAAATTCTTAGGATATGTATACATAGCTCACCTCTGGATATAAAAAGTCCCGCCGGGTTGCGCATTCTTGCCGAAACAAGACTAAGCGTGGCGGGTTCTGTTACATATATTCTACTTGGAACGAACCAATCTGTCAATACTTTGGGACAGGTTTGCCAAGATTATTTTTGGGCTGCTATATAGAATGCGAATTAAAAAAAGATTAAATATCGGTTCTTAAAGTCAGAGTTACTTTGCGGAATATTGCAAAAATCACTGAGCCCACATCTGGACTCAAAGCAATGAGTGCGATATGCTAAACCGCATTGTGATTGGAATTTCGGCAAAGTAGTTCAGGCTTGCCAACGGTATTGAAAAGAGAAAAAACATCCGACCATATCTGAATAAGTAGCAGATTGATATGTTGGAAACACTGCAGAAAGTAGAAGTTGCCTTGGATATGAGAAAGAACCAGACGGAATGATTGTAGTTGTGCCGAAGTAGGCAAAAACGATAAAGCTGATTTATAAGCTGTTCCTGGACGGCATGACCGTGCATACCATTGCCGGAGAACTTACCAAACGAGGCATCAAGACACCCGGCGGCAAGGATAAATGGAATCAGTCAACAGTGCGGAGTAATCTTGCTAACGAAAAATATAAAGGCGATGCTCTACTGCAGAAATCCTGCACAGTAGATTTTTTGACAAAGAAAACGAAAACCAATGAAGGTGAAGTGCCGCAGTATTATGTGGAAAATAACCACGAAGCAATCATTGCTCCGCAGATTTACTGCTGCATCATCTACCAGTGCAATAATAAGTTTCGGAATAAAACTTACTTTCTATTTCAGTTTTTTGCAGTAAACTGCAAAAATCTTTTGCTACACAGATTGATTTTATTCGCACTTTAGCGTATGATAAATTCGGTTGTTTATGTCCTGCTTAGAGAGCGATTTAACATGAAGAATTCAAACCCTGTGTTCAATAGAGCAAATTACCGATGCTAAAAAGTCAGCTACTTATGGATTATTTCTGACAATGCAAAAAGCTTTTAAAGGAACTTTCAGCGTATCTGACGGGCATGCTCGAAGGCCATTCTGCTGAAAATTTGAAACATATGGAGTGCTTCTATATCATTTATTCGCATGACTGAATTGGGGAAACAGTGTTTACCCAATTCGAGAATCGTTTAATGCAAAAATCGGGAAAATGAGAATGTAATATGTATTATTGAGAATATGCAAAGTATTGGGACTTAATTTGAATGATATAGTCGAAAGCGTGTCAGACGACGATATAGGAGAATAAAAATTACAATTGATGGAGGAAAACATATGGCGGATAAAACAAATGCAAACATTGGCTTTGAAAAACAGCTGTGGGATGCAGCTTGTGTATTGTGGGGGCATATCCCGGCAGCAGAATATAGAAAGGTTATTATCGGATTGATTTTCCTGCGGTACATTTCTGCTGCGTTTGATAAACGGTATCAGGAACTTATAGCAGAAGGTGACGGTTTCGAGGATGATCGTGATGCTTATGAGATGGACAATGTTTTTTTTGTTCCGGAAGAAGCTCGCTGGAGCAACATTGCATCCAAAGCACACACACCGGAAATCGGTACAATCATTGATAATGCAATGAGAGCTATTGAAGCAGAAAACAAAAAGCTGAAAAATGTATTGCCGAAGAATTATGCGAGTCCAGATTTGGATAAGCGAATCTTAGGTGATGTGGTAGATATTTTTACAAATAACATTGACATGAGTGACACGACTGCAAGTGAAGACCTGCTCGGTCGTACTTATGAATACTGCATTGCTCAGTTTGCAGAAAAAGAAGGTGTCGGTGGCGGTGAATTCTATACACCGTCCAGTGTTGTAAAAACTCTGGTTTCCATTCTTCGTCCGTTTGATAACTGCCGAGTATACGATTGCTGCTGCGGCTCAGGCGGTATGTTTGTGCAGAGTGAAAAGTTTATTGAAGCACACGGTCACAAACGTGGCGCAATTTCTGTGTATGGGCAGGAAGCAAATCCGGATACGTGGAAGATGGCAAAAATGAACATGGCAATCCGAGGTATTGATGCTGATCTGGGACCATACAATGCGGATACATTTACAAGTGACCTGCATCCAACACTGAAAGCAGACTTTATTCTCGCTAATCCCCCATTCAATTATCATCCGTGGGGACAGGAAAAGCTGACAGAGGACAAGCGTTGGAAGTACGGTCTGCCGCCTGCCGGTAATGCCAACTACGCATGGATTCAGCACATGATTTATCACCTTGCACCGAACGGAAAAATTGGTCTGGTACTGGCGAATGGTGCGTTGTCTACGCAGAGCAGCGGCGAAGGCGAAATCAGAAAGAAAATCATCGAGGACGATCTGATTGAAGGTATTATTGCAATGCCTACCCAGCTTTTTTACAGCGTAACGATTCCTGTTACCCTGTGGTTCATCACAAAGGGTAAAAAGCAGTCGGGCAAGACACTGTTCATTGATGCTCGTAAGATGGGACATATGGTTGACCGCAAGCATCGTGATTTTACCGATGAAGATATTCAGAGATTGGCAGATACCTTTGAAGCATTCCAGAATGGCACACTGGAAGATGTGCAGGGATTCTGCAAGGTGGCTACCCTTGAGGATATTGCAAAACAGGATTATATTCTGACACCTGGACGCTATGTAGGCATTGAAGAACAGGAAGATGACGGAGAGCCGTTTGAGGATAAAATGAATCGATTGACTTCCGAACTGTCGGAAATGTTTGCAAAGTCTCATGAATTGGAGGACGAAATCAGAAAGAAGCTGGGGGCGATTGGATATGAAATCTAAGTTATCGGATATTTGCTTCTATGCTAAAGGAAAAGTTGATGTATCCGGTTTAACAGATACAGACTACATTTCAACAGAAAATATGCTGCCTAATAAGGGCGGTATAACTACTGCGTCATCGCTCCCAAGTACTGCTCAAACACAGGCTTATATGAAAGATGATGTTTTGGTATCAAACATAAGACCGTATTTCAAGAAAATATGGTTTGCTGATTGCAACGGTGGCTGTTCAAATGATGTGCTGGTATTCAGAGCAAAAGAGGACACAGATTCCAGATTCCTTTATTATGTGCTTGCTGATGATGCGTTCTTTGATTATTCAACAGCAACATCGAAAGGCACAAAAATGCCTCGTGGTGACAAAACCGCAATAATGCAATATGATGTACCGCATTTTGAGTTGCAAACCCAAAAGAAAATAGCGGGGATTTTGGCAGATATAGATGACAAAATTGCTTTAAATATCAACATAAACAAGAATTTAGCGGCTTAAAGGTCGATGCCTGAAACATCAAGCTCGCTGGACATCAGTTTTGGAAGCAATGCATCTCTCAATGCAGCTAACCGTTTGTTTTCCAATCGGTTAGTTACAATTTGATCAATCATTGGAGCTGTAATTTCATCGAATCGGTCAAGTGATGTTTTGTCTGGAAGCGTAATTTCAAATGCATCATAATCTTTTTTCCCGATATGGATAACCGTAGTTGCTACTTGTGTCTGTTCAATCACATTCAGCAATGGTTTTATGGCAAAAAAGACAAAGGCTTTTCCTTTAGGACGTTTATTTTCAAAAATGCAAACTCGCTGATTTAGCCAAGCTGATTCATTTCCCCAAATATATGGGCGAAATTCACCATCCATACCTACTATAATGTCACCTGGCTGAATTAGATGCCCTTTAGGGTGTTCCTCGGTGGTATATGTAACAAACTCCTGATTTTTTAAATCACGAATTCTAATGATAGGTTTTCCGATTCCATCCGTGTTGAACAACTTTGAAGAAAATGGTGCGCCATAAATAATATCTGCAATGGAATATATGTCGGTCTTACTCCAGTTTTCTGGCTGTGCCCCATTGAAGGGTTCAAAGTCAATAAACCAAGACTTATAAAGTGCTTCCATTTGCTGCTCTAAATTCTTGTTTGCCACGAAAAGTATAACGAAAAAAGGAGTGTGATTAACCTATGGCTGGCTTTTATACCGAAGCAGACTATGAAAATTCTGTCATAGAGCTATTTCAGAATATGGGGTATCGGTATGTCTATGCTCCAGATTTGGAGCGTGACTTCAAAAGCCCCCTGTATGAAGATGAATTAGATGAAGCGTTGCATCGTCTGAATCCGGATATGCCGGAGGACGCAATCCTTGATGCTTTGTATAAGCTGAAAAACTTTGAAAATGCGGAACTGGTGCAGAAAAACGCTCTTTTCATGGATTATATTCAGCACGGCGTGGAAGTACGTTATTTTGTCAAGGGCGAGGAACGCTCCGGCTTGGTGTATCTTGTCGATTACAAGAATCCGGATAACAACTCTTTTATCGTGGCGAACCAGTGGACATTTATTGAGAACAGCAACAAACGCCCCGATGTGCTGCTGTTTTTGAATGGTCTGCCGGTGGTGTTGATAGAGCTGAAGTCCCCTTCTCGTGAGGAAACGGACGCATCCGAGGCATACACCCAGATTCGCAACTATATGCATGAAATTCCGTCCATGTTCATTTATAACTGTATCTGCGTTATGAGTGATCTTATGACATCGAAAGCAGGTACAATTACATCCGGCGAAGACCGTTTCATGGAATGGAAAACAAAGGACGGCAGCTACGAAAATACACAGTATGCACAGTTTGATACATTCTTTGAGGGTATTTTTGAAAAAGAGCGTCTGCTGGACATCATCAAGAACTTTATCTGCTTTTCCAATGAGGGAACAAAGCAGTTCAAGATTTTAGCAGGCTATCATCAGTATTTTGCAGTCAATAAGGCTGTACTTTCCACGAAACACGCAACGGAAACGGACGGCAAGGGTGGCGTGTTCTGGCATACACAGGGCAGCGGCAAGTCGCTGTCGATGGTGTTTTATGCCCATCGCCTGCAAGATGCACTGGATAGCCCGACCATCGTAGTTATCACAGACCGTAACGATCTGGATGACCAGCTTTACGGGCAATTTGCCAAGTGCAAGGATTTTCTGCGTCAAGAGCCAGTTCATGCTGAAAGCCGGGTGCATTTGAAAGAATTACTGGACGGTAGAAAAGCAAACGGCATTATTTTTACCACAATGCAGAAATTTGAGGAATCCTTTGATTGCCTTTCTGAGCGCAGAAATATTGTGGTTATGGCGGATGAAGCTCATCGTGGGCAGTACGGTTTGAAAGAAAAGGTCGATGCCAAGACAGGTGAAATCAAAATCGGTTCTGCCCGTATTATCCGCAATGCTCTGCCGAATGCAACTTTTATCGGATTTACCGGAACACCGATTTCTATGAAAGACCGTAATACTCGTGAAGTGTTTGGTGACTACATAGATATTTACGACATGACACAGGCAGTTGAAGATGGTGCTACTCGTCCGGTATATTACGAAAGTCGTGTTATTAAGCTGAAACTGGATGAGCAGACGTTGAAGCTCATTGACCAAGAATATGATATTATGGCAAACAATGCCGACCCGGAGGTTATCGAAAAGAGTAAAAAAGAACTGGGTCAGATGGAAGTCATTCTTGGTAATGAGAAAACTATTAACTCCCTTGTGGATGATATTCTGAACCACTACGAAAATTATCGTGCAAATTTGCTTACAGGAAAGGCAATGATCGTGGCGTATTCCCGTCCTATTGCTATGAAGATATATAAGCGTATCTTGCAGCTTCGTCCAGGATGGACAGATAAGGTTGCTGTTGTTATGACAAGCAGTAACAAAGATCCGGAAGAATGGAATAAAATCATCGGCAATAAACACCATAAGGATGAGCTGGCAAAGGAATTTAAGGATAATGACAGTCCGTTGAAGATAGCCATTGTCGTGGATATGTGGCTGACGGGATTTGATGTGCCGTCTCTTGCAACCATGTATGTGTACAAGCCGATGCAGGGTTATAATCTGATGCAGGCTATTGCCAGAGTCAACCGTGTATTTGGAGATAAGGAAGGCGGTCTAGTTGTCGATTATGTTGGCATTGCTTCAGCACTGAAGCAGGCACTGAACGATTACACTGCCCGAGATAAGAAAAAATACGGAGATACCGATGTTGCCAAAGTTGCCTATCCGAAGTTCCTTGAGAAACTGTCTATTTGCCGGGATTTGTTCCACGGTTATGATTATTCCAAGTTTATGACGAGTACGGATTTGGAACGTTCCAAAGCAATCAGCGGTGCGGTTAACTTTATTGTCGGCGTGGATAAGGAACAGGAGCGAGAGGATTTCCAGAAGGAGGCATTACTGCTCAGGCAGGCTTTATCGTTGTGTTCCTCCTTAGCAGAAAAAGAACTGCGTGTGGAAGCAGCATTCTTTGAATCCGTTCGTGTGCTTGTCACAAGGCTGATGAATCAGGGCGAAGGTAAGAAAATATCTTTACCGGAAATGAATGCTCGTATTAATGAATTGCTGAAAGCCAGTGTTCAGAGCGAAGGTGTCATTAACCTTTTCTCGGATGTAAATCAGGAATTTTCACTCTTTGATCCGCAGTTCCTTGAGGAAATCTCCAAAATGAAGGAGAAAAACCTTGCTGTAGAACTGTTGAAAAAGCTGATTGCAGAACAAGTGCAGATTTACCGTCATACGAATGTGGTGAAGTCACAGAAATTCAGCGAGATTATCCAGCGCGCCATGAATGCGTATCTGAACGGAATGCTGACCAATGAACAAGTTATTGAAGAACTGCTGAACTTGGCAAAGCAGATTGCAGCTGCCCATAAAGAGGGAGATCAGCTCGGTTTGACGGCGGATGAGTTGGCATTCTATGATGCTCTGACAAAGCCGCAGGCCATTAAGGATTTCTATGAAAACGAAGAACTGATTGCCATTACAAAAGAATTGGCAGATACGCTTCGTAAAAACAGAACGATAGATTGGCAAAAAAGGGATTCTGCCAGAGCGAAAATGCGTATGATGATTAAGCGACTGCTTAAAAAGCATCGTTATCCGCCGGAAGGAATGGAAGATGCGGTGCAGACCGTTATGACGCAATGTGAGCTGTGGACGGATAATAATGATATGGAGAATCACACTGAAAATAGCAAGGTGTATACCTATTCTCCGAAACCAGAATTGAGTATGGTTGCTGAAGACCCAGCACCGTATGGGAAATAGATGTATAAGGAGATATTTGAGCAATTCGAAACATAAAATCGGTAGCAGTACCAACTCAACAAAGGTCAGAAAAGCAGCCCTTACGAATAAGAACTGCCTTTTAGTTAGTCATGCAGATTCATGTTTTTCAATGCTTTGAGCTGATTCCGCTTTGCGTAGATTACATTCAGAATATATACCTTGCCGGATGCATCATCCGGTCTGTAGTAGATATAAAAGTTCTTGGCTATGATTTTTCGCACGCCTCTGGAATGCCAGGGTTCCCGCTCTATGGGAGCGATACTGGAAGCCATGTATGTCAGCTTTTGTATCTCGCTGCGAATAACGCGAATGTAATTCAGTGCGACATCAGGGACTAACAAGGTGTATGCGATGTAGTCCCTGATTTCAAAAAGGTCAGCTTCTGCATCTGGTGTAATGATGATTTCATAGGAATCCACTTATTTAAGGCTCCTTTCCAGATCGTCAAACACATCGCTCATTAGTCGACCCTCACCGGCAATTGCCTGTGCGTAACTATGCTGAAGTTTTGTATCAAGTTCAGCATCAGACATTGCATCAACGGTTCTTGGTTCTGCCGGAATCGTCAGAGAGAAAGGAATACCATGATGATAAATGATCTGACGGTAAAGGGAATTGATTACAACAGAAACAGGAACACCGAGTTTCTGCAGGATGTCTTCTGCTTCGATTTTTACATTATTTTCAACGCGGGCACTTACGGTTGAATCTTTCATCTTAAACACCTCCTGTTGACTACATTGTAATTCATTGTTATGCAGATTGCAAGACATATTATATGAATAATAGGCAATTGAACGAAACTCATTCCTATGATATGATAAATTACACTTACAGTGAAATATGCTTCAAATCTTTCGGAGTATCATCAGAGTAATTGCAAAATCAGCTATATTTACCCGATAAAAAGCTTTTGCAGCCTAAACTGTAAGAATGGTTAGAGTTAGAAAAATGGAGGTAAAAAATGAACAGTCTCGCAAAAAAAGCAATCCTTGTGGTAAGTTTTGGAACCAGCCATGAGGACACCAGGAAAGTGACCATTGACGCTATTGAGGAGGCGATTGGAGCCGCTTTTCCTGATCACAGGATTTACCGTGCCTGGACCAGCAAGATGATCCTGGCCAAAATTGAGAAAAGGGATCACATTCATTATGACAATGTGAAAGAAGCTATGGATCACATGGCACAGGATGGAATCACAGATGTGATCGTTCAGCCCACCCATGTCATGAATGGCGTAGAGAATGATCTGATGAAAGCGGATGTTCTGGCATATGCCGATCGTTTCCAGTCTGTGAAATTCGGAGATCCGCTGCTTACCACAGAAGAGGACAATGAATATGTGGTAAAAGCAATCACAGACGCACTTCTGGTAAAGGATGAGGAAACAGCACTGGTACTTATGGGGCATGGAACGGAACATTATGCAAATACCGTTTATGCAGCCTTAGATTACAGATTCAAGGACATGGGTTATGAAAATGTGATCGTTGGTACCGTGGAGGCTTACCCGGGAATGGAACAGGTTTTGAAAAAGTTGGAAAAATCTGCTCCAAAGAAAGTAATGATCGCGCCATTTATGATCGTTGCCGGTGACCATGCCAAGAACGACATGGCAGGAGAGGAAGAAGATTCCTGGAAAAATATCATTGGGGCAAAAGGCTATCAGGTAGAAACTGTTTTGAAAGGTCTTGGCGAATACAAGAGTATTCGAAATTTGTTTGTAGAGCATGTAAAAAAAGCAAAATGATAAGAAACACGATTGGTTCGTTGCTCACGGAAATAAATGAGAATTGATAAATAGTTGACAATTTATTTAATCAGCGAATTATTTTGTTGTTTTTAAAGAAGAGATATGCTAGACTGTTGAAGTAATTGAATACCAGTTAAGTGAACAGCAATTCTGCTGTGAGAGGGAATCAGGTGTAAGACCTGAACGGTTGCGGCCACTGTATACAGGAAGGCAGGCTTAAAGAAACCATTGCGCATATGCGTGAGAAGGAAAGCCATGCTGCTAGAGTTTATTTGAAAAAGGCTCTGGGACCTGTGAGCCAGGAAACCTGCTTGACAAGGGTAAGAGAAGGAGCTTCCGTAAAAAGTGCCTTTTAAGTCACTGCCAGCAGTGACGCTTTTTGAAGCCCCATCTTTTCGGTTACAGAAAACAAACGAAAAGAGAGGAAAAGAAATGAAAAACAAAGTTTTAACCACAAGAATCATGGCTATGATGATGGCAGCTGCTATGACTATGTCCGTATCACCTGCAGTTTATGCAGCAGAGCGTGCTGACTCCGAGACCATCAAGGAGGACAATCAGCCTGCAGAGGAAACCACAGATGCTTCTGAGGAGAACGCAGATGCAGCTTCTGAAGGAGAGACCAGAACAGAGTATCCTTTGACCATCACAACCTATGATTACGATGGAAACGAAATCGAAACCACCTATGAAAAAGCACCGGAAAAGGTTATCGCTGTATACCAGGGTAGCATCGAGACAATGCTTGCACTTGGTCTTGAGGACCGTCTTGTAGCAACAGCTGGTCTTGATAATGAAGTTCCGGATGCTCTCAAAGAAGCATTTTCTAAAACAAATTATCTTGATGAATTTACCCCATCTCTTGAAACTGTTACTATGCTGGAGCCAGATATGATCCTTTCCTGGAGTTCTCTGTTTTCTGATAAGAACCTTGGAAATGTAACCAACTGGATCGACAAAGGCTGCAACACCTACTATAACTCCAATACCCGTCCAGGCGGTGAGAGAACCCTGGAAAACGAATATACAGATATCCTGAACCTTGGTAAAATCTTCGACGTGCAGGATAAAGCGGAAGCAATCGTAGATGACATTAAAGCAGTTATCGACAATACACTTGAGGCTACAAAAGACGTAGAAGAGAAGCCTACCGTAATGGTTCTGGAGCCACTGGGTGAGGATATCACAAACTATGGCGCAAGCAGCCTTGGCGGAGATATGGTAACCAAGTTAGGCGCCACTCTTGCAAATCCGGATGCCTCTGCTGTTGGAAAAGAGGATATCATTGCTGCAAACCCGGATGTAATCTTTGTTGTATACATGCCATACGCTGGTGATGACCCACAGAGCGTTCTGGAAAGCCAGATGGCAGTTATCCAGGATGACGAGGCACTTCAGAGCCTTGACGCTGTAAAGAACGGCCGTGTATACCCGATCATGCTCAGCGAAATGTATGCAAGTGCAACACGTACCCAGGACGGAGTAGAGACATTTGCAAAGGGATTATATCCTGACGTTACAATTGACTAAACTTTGTCTGGTAACGGATATTGATTGAGGAAAAAACAGTGAAAAAAGAT
>JAQXQS010000189.1 GCA_029101305.1 Clostridia bacterium
CACCACCGATGAAACAGGACCCGATTGCATCCATCTCGAAGGATGTACCTGTACTACCGTTTACAGAACCTACACGTGCCGCGCAGAGAAGACCTGCAAGGCCAGCAAGTAAGCCCATGTTTGCGTATGCAATAAAGTAAACCTTATTTGTATCAATACCGGAAAGCTGTGTAGCTTTCTCGTTACCACCGATTGCGTAGAAATAACGTCCAAATGCTGTCTTGGATGTGATGAAGTTGTAGATCATGCAGATTACAACAACCCATACAAGCATTACAGAGATACCTTTGTACTGATACAGCTTGTAGCAATACCAGAGAATAACAACTGCGATTACGGCTGCTCTGCTGTAATCAGAAGCTGCTGTATTCTGACGATAGCCTTTTTTCGCTTTGTTGGCTCTTGAACGCATAGTTGAGAAAATAATATAACATGCGATGATAACACCAACGATCAATGCAGAATATTTCTTTCCATCATCCAGACCAGGAATATTGATGTAAGAAGTAAATACATTCAGGAAAGATTTATCCTGGATAGATACAGTCTTGTTGTCCAGTACCAGTCGTCCAAATCCACGGAAGATGAACATACCAGCAAGTGTAGTGATGAATGGAGGGATTCTCTTATAACCAATCCAGTAGCCCTGCCAGATACCAACCAGAAGACCGATTACCAGGCAAAGAAGAATAGTTACAAATGGGTTGAAGCCCTTGTTGCCAATGAGGACAGCTGCAACACCGCCTACAAAACAGATAACAGATCCAACAGAAAGATCGATGTTACCACCAGTTAAGATACAAAGTAACATACCACATGCAAGAACCAGTACATATCCGTTCTGGAGCATAAGGTTTGACATGTTCTGCGCGTAAAGAAGTCGTCCATCAGTCAGAGCACAGAACAGAATAAATACGATTACAAGCGCAATGACCATCGTATATTTTCTTAAAAAGTCCTTAATTTTGGAATTCATATCGTTTTCCCCCTTGATTATTTCTTCTGATTCTGCATGATATGTGCCATGATGCCTTCCTGGGTAGCTTCTTTTGCTTCCAGTTCTCCGGCCATCTTGCCTTCGTTCATAATGTAAATTCTATCGCACATACCAAGGATTTCAGGCATTTCAGAGGAAATCATGATAACAGATTTTCCCTGTTCTACCATCTGGTTGATCAGACAGTAAATATCATATTTTGCACCTACATCGATTCCTCGGGTAGGCTCGTCCAGAATCAGGATATCCGGTTCTGTAAACATCCACTTTCCAAGGAGGGCTTTCTGCTGGTTACCACCAGACAGGTTACCGATACGCTGTTCATTGGAAGGTGTCTTGGTGCCCATTTCCTGGGTCATCTTTTCTGCCAGCTGTACTTCAAGGTCTGTATTGATGATTCCTTTATCACAGACTTTGGAAAGACGGGCCAGTGTTGTGTTGAAACGGATGGATTCATCAAGGATCAGTCCGTTTGTTTTACGATCCTCAGTTACATATGCCAGACCATGCTGGATTGCTGCACGAGGATCCTTCAAATCTACTTTTTCACCCTTTATGTACAACTCGCCAGAGATATTTGTTCCATAGCTCTTACCGAAGATGGACATTGCCAGCTCTGTACGGCCTGCACCCTGCAGTCCTGAGAAACCAACAACCTCACCTTTATGTACTTTAAAGGAAATATTGTCGTCTACAATTTTTTCCGGATACAGAGGATGATGAACCGTCCAGTTCTTAACCTCCAGCATCACTTCTTTACTTACATTATGTTCACGTTTCGGATAACGGTCTTCCATAGGACGTCCAACCATTCCTTTGATGATCCTGTCCTCGCTTAAGTCATCCACGCCTTTTGTAAGTGTCTCAATCGTGCTTCCGTCTCGAAGAATGGTACAACGGTCTGCACAGTAAATAATCTCATTCAGTTTGTGTGTGATAATAATAGATGTCAGTCCCTGCTTTTTGAATTCCATAAGCAGGTCAAGAAGCATCTTTGCATCTTCATCATTCAGTGATGAAGTAGGCTCATCCAGGATGAGCAGTTTTACCTGTTTTGAAAAAGCTTTTGCAATTTCTACCAGCTGCTGTTTGCCGGTTCCAATATCTTTGATCAGGGTCTGGGCAGATTCGTGAAGCCCAACCTGTGCCATGTGTTTCTCAGCCTCGCTGTATGTTCTATCCCAGTCGATGGTTCCTCTTTTATTTTTGATCTCGTTTCCAAGAAACATGTTCTCACCGATGGAAAGCAGCGGGATTAACGCAAGCTCCTGGTGAATGATAACGATACCTTTTGCCTCGCTGTCATTAAGCTTTTTAAACTTACACTCTTCACCTTCGTAAGTAACCGTTCCAGTATAGCTTCCGTATGGATACTGACCACTTAATACGTTCATCAATGTGGATTTTCCCGCACCGTTCTCACCGATCAGCGCATGAATCTCACCACGCTGAACTTCAAGGTTAACGTTATCCAAAGCTTTGACACCGGGGAATTCCTTCGTAATGTGTTCCATTACTAAAATATTGTCAGCCAAAATGGTGCCCCCTTTCCCATAAAGCAGGCGGGGCTTTTCACCCCGCCCACATTAAAAACTTTTTCTTTTATTGTATGACGTTTTTTAGTTCAGCTTAGATTAGTTTGCTGGATGAAGATATCCGTCATCGTCCATTGTGTAGTATCCTGGGTCAACAAGTGCTTCCTGAAGGTTGTCTTTTGTTACAACTGTAGGAACCAGAAGGAAGGATGGGCATTTGTTGCCTTCAGATGTCTCATAGGACTCTGTATCATATGCGCAGTCGAAATCCCAGCCAGATTTTTCAATCAGGGACTCATCAATTGTATCACCAGCCAGCATTGCTTTTGCAAGGTCAAGTGTTACGACTGCCTCATTTGCAACAGCTTTGTAAACGGTCATGGACTGTTTTCCATCAACGATGTTTGCAAGGTTTGCTTCGTCACCATCCTGTCCTGTGATCAGAACTGTGTTATCACCAGCATAGTCAGACTCGATTGCCTGTGTTACACCAAGTGCTGTGGAGTCGTTGGAGCAAAGAGCTACGTCAAGCTGTGTTCCGTCTGCATAGTAGGATGCCAGAATATTCTGCATTCTTTCAAGTGCTGTCTGGGTATCCCATGCAGGTGTTGCAACAGAATCAAAATCAGTCTGTCCGGAAACTACATTTAAGGTTCCTGCATCAATGTATGGTTTTAATACATCAAATGCACCATTGAAGAAGTATCCAGCGTTGTTATCAGCAGGATCACCAGCTGTGAACTCGATGTTGTATGTCTTGTCACCAGCATTGTCAAGATCCAGTGTATCTACAACATACTGTCCCTGAAGGGTACCAACTGTGTAGTTATCAAAGGAAATATAATAGGAAACAGCGTCGGATTTAATCAGACGGTCATAAGAAATAACCGGGATTCCTGCATCTGCTGCTTCATCCATAACTGTGTTAAGAGCCTCGCCATCGATAGCTGCTACAACTAACAGGTTAACTCCGTCGGAGATCAGGTTCTGGATATCGTTTACCTGACGGTCTGTCTCGTTGTCAGAGTATGTAAGCTCTACTTCGTATCCAGCATCTTCGAACTGTTTCTGCAGATAAGAACCATCACGATTCCAACGCTCCAGAGACTGTGTAGGCATTGAGATACCGATCTTTCCGCCGCCAGCTGCTCCGTCTTCTGCCATTACCGGAACTGCAAGTGAACCAACTGCCATTGCTGCTACCATTGCCATTGCTACTTTTCTCTTCATGATAAACCTCCCGTATCATTTTTATTTGCTATTTCGTATAGCTTTCTGATGGGATTATAATATCATATAGGGGTTTTGTGTAAAATGGACTAATTTTTGATTACTCTTTCAATTTTTGTGTTAGTATGTGCACAATTTTGTGCTGGACTGGACATTTTTGTTGTGGGATTTTGCTGGATTATAATTATGTGCTATTGACATTTTGAGAATATGAAGTACTACAAAAAAGTGTGTATTACACAGACGCGCTTTAAAAGTTGCTGTTTAATGTGCTGATTCATGTTTCCCGTACGCGGTTTCTCAGCACATTAAACAGCAATTATATAGTTTACTCGAAGAACTGTATTCCCATCAGGGTGAGTCCCTGCGCGGGTGCAGTTGGACCGGCGGCAGAACGGTCTTTGGCATCCAGGATTTTCTGCATGCGCTCCGGCGGATACTGGCCGTTACCGATTTCGATCAGCGTGCCCGAAATGATACGGACCATATTATAGAGGAATCCCGTTCCTGAAACGCGGATGGTAACCATATCGCCATCACGGAAAACTTCAATTCCAGTGACAGTACGAATGGTGGTCTTTACCTGGGCACCGGAACCGCAGAAACTGGCAAAGTCATGGCGGCCGATCAGATAAGATGTCGCCTCACGCATTTTATCTACATCTAATTTATAGTGATAAAAATAGGAGTACAGGCGCTCTGTGGGAACCGGGAATTTACGGTTCAGAATGCGGTATTCATAGGTTTTCTCACTGTCACAGTATCTTGGGTGAAAATCCGGCTCCAATTCTTCGGACATCTGGATACGAATGTCTTCTGGAAGGCGCTGATTCAAAGCATATGAAATTTTTTCGCCGGGAATGCGGGTGTTGGTATCAAATACTGCCACGTTTCCAAGAGCATGTACCCCTGCGTCCGTACGGCTTGCACCGATGGTCTCAATTTTTTCACCCAAAAGTTCAGAAAGGGCATCGTTCAGTACTCCCTGTACTGTAATCCCATTAGGCTGCGTCTGCCAGCCGCAGTAATTGGTTCCATCGTATGCTACAACAAGTCCAATTCGTTTCATAATCTTTCTCCTTGTTAAAATTCCCTCACCTGCCATTTCGTGCAGGTGAGGGAACTGTATAAATATTTTAAACTACTACGCACCCAAAAGCAAAATCTATTACAAAATGGGGCATTCAGATTGCTGAAAAATTTCCCATCAGATTCCAGCTGCCCGGAACCCGATTGCAACAGCCAGATATGCCGCCAGAATCACATAAGCCCCATGATCTCTCTTCTTATAAGTCAGCGGCTTCATCTGTGTCCGGTTATCGCCACCGTGGTAGCACCTTGCTTCCATTGCCATAGCCAGATCATTTGCTCTTCTGAATGCAGAAATGAAAAGGGGTACCAGAAGAGGAACCATGTTCTTCGCTTTCTGAATCAGGTTTCCATTTTCGAAATCTGCGCCACGGGCGATCTGGGCTTTCATAATCTTATCCGTTTCTTCCAAAAGAATCGGAATGAAACGTAAGGCAATGGACATCATCATTGCAATATCATGTACTGGTACATGAAGCTTATTTAATGGGCGGAGCAGACGCTCCAGACCATCGGTCAGCTGGTTCGGAGTGGTCGTCAGTGTCATAATGGAAGAACCGATTACCAGATAAACCAGTCGGATTGCCATGGTTCCTGCAAGAACCAGACCTTCCTTTGTCACCTTAATAAAGCCAAGCTTCCACACTACCTCACCGGGCGTAAGTATCATATTAAAGAATATGGTGATCAGAAGCAGCATGAAAATGGTCTTCAGACCCTTAAAAATAAATTTCACCGGAACCTTTGACAAAAAGATCATTCCTGCCAGAAAAATGGTTGCTACTGCATATCCTGGAAATGTATGAAACAAAAATACTGATACAATAAATGCAATCGTTCCAACCAGCTTGGTTCTCGGATCCAGCTTATGAATCACAGAGTCTGCCGGATAATATTGTCCAATTGTAATATCTCTGATCATTCTTCGCTGCCTCCCTTCTTAAAAAGTGAAGGCTTTTGTTTCTTCAATGCTTCCAGAATTGTCTCTTTCGCTTCCTCTACAGTAGTTGCTGTAGTATCCACATCCAGTCCGTTTTCTGAAAGAGCATGCATAATATAAGTGATCTGCGGCGCTGCAAGTCCCATTTCTTCCAGTTCCCTATAATGGGCAAATACATTCTTTGGAGTATCGTCAAATACCATTTCGCCATGATTCATTACGATCAGGCGTTCCACATATTTCGCAATATCTTCCATACTATGGGAAACCAGAATAATCGTAATTCCCCTCATTTTGTGAAGCGCTGCGATCTGATCCAGGATATCATCCCGTCCCTGGGGGTCAAGTCCCGCAGTAGGCTCATCCAGAATCAGGATTTTCGGATTCATTGCAAGAACTCCCGCAATCGCAACTCTTTTTTTCTGTCCTCCGGAAAGCTCAAAAGGAGATTTGGTAAAGTTTTCTTCTTTTACACCAACATGAGCAAGAGCTTTTTTCGCCTCTTCTTCTGCCTGTTCCCTGGAAAGTCCCTGGTTCATAGGCCCAAAGCACACATCTGCCAATACGGTGTTCTCAAACAGCTGATGCTCTGGGTATTGGAATACCAGTCCCACCTCACTTCGAAGAGCACGGCGGTCATATTTTTCTGCCCATACATCTTCACCATTATAAAGGACCTGCCCACTGGTAGGCTGGATCAATGCATTAAAATGCTGGATCAGGGTTGACTTTCCACTTCCGGTATGACCGATTACACCAATAAACTGTCCATCCGGAATCACAAGATTAATGTCTTTCAGGGCATGACTTTCGTATGCAGTACCCTGACTATAAGTATAAGTCACGTTCTTAAGCTCTATCGACATAATGCACCTACCAGTTCCTCTTTTGTCAGTATTCCTTCTGGAATGTCAACGCCAGACTTATGAAGCTCATGTGCAAGCAGCGTTACCTGTGGTACATCCAGCCGGTATTTCTTCAGTGTCTCTACCTGGGAAAAAATTTCTTTTGGAGTTCCTTGCATTACCACATTTCCACGATCCATAACGTAAACCTTATTGGCATGGATCACTTCTTCCATATAATGGGTAATAAGAATAACTGTTATGTTTTCTTTTTTGTTCAGTTCGGAAACAGCCTCCAATACCTCTTTCCGGCCATTTGGATCAAGCATTGCAGTGGGCTCATCCAGAACAATGCATCGGGGACGCATTGCTACAACACCCGCGATTGCAACTCTTTGTTTCTGTCCTCCGGAAAGCTTGTTAGGAGACTGATAGCGGTATGCTGTCATTCCTGTCTTTTTCAGGCTGTCATCCACACGCTTCCAGATTTCCTCTGTAGGAACG
>JAQXQS010000190.1 GCA_029101305.1 Clostridia bacterium
TGAAATTCCTCTATCGTACAGTGATATTCCTTCTCCCCGCCGTCACTGATCCATACATCCTCACCAATACGCATACGGAGCACGTTTTTCATATGGTTAAGATCGGAGCCTGTAACAGTGATCCTGTGTTCTTCTTCCTGAACCTGACATGGTTCTACAAAAAAGCGCTGCATAATCAGTCCTTTCTGGCAGTTACAGATACCCATTCACCCTGATGGGTCACCTCTACCAGCTGAAGGCCTGCTTCTTTTACTGCCTGTACCACTACTTCTTCTTTCACATCCAGAATTCCGGACGTAATGTAATAGGCACCTTTTTTCATCTGATTTACGATAACCGGAGTAAGCGGTACCAGTACATCTGCCAGGATATTAGCCGTTACAATGTCATATTTCTCATATCCGACTGTATCCTGTACCTCTTTATCGTCAATGATATTTCCGATCAGCATATCGAAAGTCTCATCTTTGATTCCATTAGCCTCTTTATTGTCAGCCACTGCAGGAATGGCACATGGATCTAGGTCGGTTCCCACAACGTGGGAAGCACCCAGCTTCAGCGCTACGATTCCAAGAATTCCGCTTCCGGTTCCAACATCCAGCATCTGTGTATCCTTAGTCACAAATTTCTTCAGCTGACGGATCACCAGCTGGGTAGTCTCATGCATTCCGGTTCCAAACGCTGTACCAGGATCAATGTGAAGGATCATCTTATCTTTATCCTCCTCCTTCACCTCTTCCCAGGATGGAACGATCAGGATATCATCCACATAGAACTGGTGGAAATATTCTTTCCAATTGTTGATCCAGTCCTTATCCTCTGTCTGGGATTCTGTGATCGTTCCCTCGCCAATATCCATATACCCACGTACTTCCTCAAGTACAGCACGTACTCTTTCCAGGACAGGCTCTACTTCTGTATCCTCTTCCAGATAAAAATTCAGATAAGCAATTCCGTCATCTGCAGGGCCTTCTGGCATAATGTCCACAAACATCTGCTCCTTATCCGTCTCCGTAAGCGGCTGCTTGTCCTGAATCTCCACGCCTTCAACCCCAACATCTGCAAGTGCAGAAATGATAACGTCTTCTGCTTCTGTTTTTGTTTTAATGGTAAAGCGGTTCCACTTCATAGTCATTCTCCAATCTCTTTATAATTACTGTTCGTTTCTACTATCTGATCAACTGTGGGCCAACTACTTCTTTCCTGAAAAAATCCGGTATACCCATCTATGTCTCTGACCTTTCTGATAAAATCTCCAGAAACCTTCCACCAGTACCAGTGCAGCCACTGCATCTGCTATATAGTGCTGTTTCAGCACCTGGGTGGAAATAATGATCAAAATGGCAAATACCAGCGAAAATTTCTGATACCACCGGGGCACCTTCTCCTGTCCTGCAACTCCACGCCAGCACAGCCAGCTTACATAACAGTGAATAGAAGGAAAAAGATTCGATGGGGCATTTCCGCCATCCAGTGCATACACCAGTGCAAGAACTTTCTCCGAAAGGGTATTTCCTGCAATTTCCGGTCTTATATTCGTAGTCGGCATTAAGATAAAGCATATAAAGCAAATGAAATGTATGGTCAGGTCTGTGGCAACAAACCGGTAAAATTCATCCCTTCCCCGTCTTGCTGCCAGAATATAGCCTGCTGCCCAGAACGGGAAAGCCAGGATATAAAACCATACGAACGCTGGCAGTACCGGAACTGCCCTGTCAAATGCCGTTGTAAGATCATAGTGGTATCTGCCTGCCGTAAGCGCACTGCTCCCCCAATAGATCAGGCAGTTCACTGCCAGAATTGTCACAAGGGGCAGGATTGTCCAGCGGGGAATATATTCATTTAACAGATCTTTTAACTTCGTCTTCAAGGCAGAACTCCCTTCCGAATTCTTGCGGCTACTCTTTAATATACAATAAGTAACAAAAAAAGAAAAGAGGATATCTCCCCTTTTCTTTATTCTTTTATGAAAAACCGTCTTTTTTACTCTTTTTTACTCTTCAAATGTCTCTTTCAATTTGTCCATGAAGCTTTTTTTCTTTTTCTCAGACTTCTCTGCGCCATCGCCATCACCGGATGCCGGACGGTTGCCACAGGCTTCATCGAATTTCCGGAGTGCTTCCTTGGCTTCCTCATTCAGATTAGTCGGCACCTGAACTACAAGTGTTACATAGTGGTCACCACGGACATTCTTATTGCGAAGAGATGGAACACCCTTTCCTTTCAGGCGGATTCTGGTATCTGTCTGTGTCCCCGGTTTCACCTCATAAAGTACTTCACCATCCACAGTATTCAGTTTCACTTCTCCACCAAGTGCAGCCTGTGCATAAGTGATCGGTGCAGTAGAATAGATGTTCATATCCTGTCTCTGGAAAATCGGATGACGGCCTACATTCACCTCTACCAGCAGATCCCCTCTCGGGCCTCCATTGGTACCTGGCTCACCTTTGTCACGGATACGGATGCTCTGTCCATTGTCAATACCAGCAGGAACGGATACTTTGATCTTCTTGCGGTTTGCAATATATCCGGTACCACGGCAGTCCGGGCATTTGTCTTTAATGATCTTACCACTACCATGGCAGTCCGGGCACACCTGGACATTACGCACCATACCAAACATGGACTGCTGGGTATAAACGATCTGGCCCTCACCATTACATTTCGGACAAGTAACTGGTGATGTACCTGCTTTCGCACCGGTACCATGGCAGCTGGTACATTCGTCCTTCAGAGTGATCTCCAATTCTTTTTCACAGCCAAATACAGCATCCTCAAAGGTGATATTTACACGTGCACGTAAGTTTGCACCTTTCATAGGGCCATTATTGGCACGTCTGCGGCTTCCACCGCCTCCGAAAAGATCTCCAAAGATATCTCCGAAAATGTCGCCCATATCGGAACCGGAGAAATCAAAGCCGCCGAAACCGCCAGCTCCACCACCGCCGCCATTTTCAAAAGCGGCATGACCAAACTGGTCATACTGTCTTCTCTTGTCCGGGTCACTTAAGACGCTGTAAGCCTCTGTTGCCTCTTTAAATTTTGCTTCAGCTTCCTTATCTCCCGGATTCACATCGGGATGATACTTCTTGGCAAGCTGACGATATGCCTTTTTTAACGTAGCCTCATCCGCGTTTTTGTCAACGCCTAAGACTTCATAGTAATCTCTTTTATCAGCCATGATTTCTTTCTTTTCCTAACTTTTTGTATTTAGTGTAAACAGATGCCAAAAACAGCCGTCAAAACGTGTATCACCAGCGGCATCACAATAGGTCCTGTACCACCAGTGCCCGGTCATGAATCTCACGACCGGGCTGCTGGTTCATGTTCCAGAATTCCGGAACCTTTTATTTAATTTAATTACTGTATCATTAAACCTCTTTGTAGTCAGCATCTACAACATCATCGCCATAGCCTGCTTCGTTACCGCCCTGGGTAGCTCCTCCCATATCTGGTCCTGGACCAGCCTGGCCAGCGCCGCCCTGTGGGTTCTGTGCTTCATACATCTTAGCGAAAAGCTTCTGTGCACTTTCCATCATCTTCTCCTGGGCTGCTTTGATCTCTGCGACCTGTGCCTCTCCAAGATCTTCTGTATTTGTGTATTTAGCAAGGATATCTTTTAATGCATTCAGATCAGCCTCTACAGCAGCCTTATCGTTTGCATCAATCTTATCTCCAGCTTCTTTCAGTGCATTCTCAACCTGGAATACCATGGAATCTGCATTGTTCTTTGTATCAATTGCCTCTTTACGTTTCTTATCCTGTGCTTCGAACTCAGCAGCTTCCTTAACGGCCTTGTCGATTTCAGACTCGGACATGTTAGAACCAGCTGTGATTGTGATGTGCTGCTCTTTACCAGTTCCAAGATCTTTAGCAGATACATTTACGATACCATTGGCATCGATATCAAATGTAACCTCGATCTGCGGAACACCACGACGTGCTGGCGGGATTCCATCCAGACGGAACTGTCCAAGGGATTTGTTATCTTTCGCGAACTGACGCTCACCCTGTAATACGTTAATATCAACAGCAGTCTGGTTATCAGCAGCTGTAGAGAAGATCTGGCTCTTCTTGGTCGGGATTGTTGTATTTCTCTCGATCAGACGTGTAGCGATACCACCCATTGTCTCGATGGACAGGGAAAGTGGTGTAACATCCAGAAGAAGGATATCACCTGCACCAGCCTCACCAGAAAGTTTACCACCCTGGATAGAAGCACCAAGTGCAACACACTCATCTGGGTTCAGAGCCTTGCTTGGCTCTTTGCCTGTCAGCTGTCTTACTTTATCCTGTACAGCCGGAATACGTGTAGATCCACCAACAAGAAGTACCTGTCCAAGATCAGAAGCTGTAAGACCTGCATCAGAAAGTGCACGGCGAACCGGCTCTGCTGTCTTCTCAACAAGGTCATGTGTAAGTTCATCAAATTTTGCTCTTGTAAGGTTCATATCAAAGTGCTTCGGTCCCTCAGCAGTTGCTGTGATGAATGGCAGGTTGATATTGGTTGTTGTTGCAGAGGAAAGCTCTTTCTTTGCTTTCTCAGCTGCTTCTTTCAATCTCTGAAGAGCCATCTTATCATTGCTTAAGTCAACGCCCTCTGTTCTCTTGAACTCGGAAAGCATGTAGTCTGTAATTCTCTGGTCAAAGTCATCACCACCAAGGCGGTTGTTACCAGCTGTTGCCAGAACCTCGATAACTCCATCACCGATCTCGATGATAGAAACATCAAATGTACCACCACCAAGGTCATAAACCATGATCTTCTGCTCTTTTTCATTGTCAAGGCCATATGCAAGAGCTGCTGCTGTAGGCTCGTTGATGATACGTTTTACATCAAGGCCTGCAATCTTACCAGCATCTTTGGTTGCCTGACGCTGTGCATCATTGAAATATGCAGGAACAGTGATAACTGCCTCTGTAACAGATTCTCCAAGGTATCCCTCAGCATCTTTTTTCAGTTTCTGAAGGATCATAGCTGAAATTTCCTGTGGGGAATATTTCTTATCGTCGATTGTTACACGGTAATCTGTAACCATCTCTCTCTTGATAGAGGAGATTGTTTTCTCTGCGTTTGTTACTGCCTGACGTTTTGCAGGCTCACCTACCAGACGCTCACCAGTTTTTGTAAATGCTACAACTGATGGTGTTGTTCTGGATCCTTCTGTATTTGCGATAACGGTCGGCTGTCCACCTTCCATAACAGCTACACAGCTGTTTGTTGTACCTAAGTCAATACCAATGATTTTTCCCATGATAATTTTCCTCCTGTTTCATATTGGATTATCTATTCTGAATGTTGTAAAATGTCTTTTTAAGGAAGTTCAATTCACTAAATTCGGTCTGCGCCTACGGCTTGCTCTCATTAAGTGAGATTGAACGAGCTCGCACTAAGTTCAGGCTTCGCATCCTGCTCGCCTTCACTAAGTTGCTTTCGCTCAATTCGCAACCTTTACCATGCTGTGTCTTACGACGAAATCTTTGTAAGTGTATCCTTTCTGGAATTCCTCCACAACGATGTTCTCACCAACGGATTCGTCTTCTACATGCATGACTGCATTATGCAGATTCGGGTCAAATTCCTTACCTACAGTTTCGATTGGCTTTACGCCCATCTCATCAAACGCTGTCATCATCTGTTTGTAGATCATCTTCATGCCTTCAGCAAAAGGATCATCTTCCGGTGCCTGTGCAAGACCTCTTTCGAAGTTATCCACAATGGGAAGCATCTTCTCGACGATGTCTTTCGCACCAATGATGTACATGCTGGATTTTTCTTTCTCCGTTCTTTTGCGGTAATTATCAAATTCAGCCATGCTGCGCTTCAGTCTGTCTGTAAGTTCCTCGATCTGCTGTTCAAATTTATCTTTTTCTTTTTTCTTCTTACCGAAGAAAGAAGTTTTCGTCTTATTTTCCGGTTCTTTTGACTCTTCGGTCTCCTGGTCTGGCTGCTTCGTTTCTTCTGTATCGGCTGCCTCTTCGGTTTCCTTCGAAGCTTCTTCTGATGTCTGGGCTGTGTCTGCTGCCTCTTCTTCACTTCCGTCGGTTACCGGAATATCAACTGCTTCTTCCTGTACTTCGGCTTCTTTATTCATTTCTTCTGACACGCTTTCAACCGCCTTTCTAGGTTTTCTTATTTACCATTTCATCAAGCTGGACTTTTAATTTCTTCAAGCTGTCTACCACATTCTCGTAATCCATCCGCTTCGGACCAATGATTCCAATGGTTCCGCGCATTCCATCACCCAGCTCGTAAGTAGCTGTCACCACACTGCAGTCCTTCATGGTACGTACCGGAACTTCATCTCCGATATAAACCTGAACTCCTGTACTCTTAGGATCTCCCATTTCCTCACGAACCATATCCGCAAGCTCCTGCTTATCCTCAAAAGTAGAAATCAGCTCGCTTGCCTTGGATGTATCTGCAAGCTCAGGATACTTAAATATGTTAGTCGCTCCCGATGTATATACCTTCATATCTTCTTCATCCACATGAATGGTAGCTGCAACTGCGTCCAGCACATTTGCAACCACACCGCTGTGGCTTCCAGCCTGTTCTTTCAGTCTGGCGATCATGCCAAGATTGATGTCCTGGATAGGAACACCGTTCAGGTTCGTATTAAGAAGAAGATTCAGCTTCAGGATCGTCTGGTCATCCATCTCCTCATCAATATTAATGATCTGGTTCCGGATCACATTGCCTTCACATACAACTACGGCAATCAGCTGTCTTTCATTGACACGTGAAAGCTGAATGAACTTCAAGGTACTTCCTTTATACTGGGGAACTGCAACCATGGTCGCATAATTGGTATTATTGGCAAGTACTTTAGCAACCTGCTTCAATACCTTATCCATCTTATCTGACTTTTCAATCATCATATCGCGGATCTCTGCGATCTCGGCTTCCTTCTCCCTGGTAAGCTCATCCACATAAAGGCGATAGCCTTTATCTGATGGAATTCTTCCGGCTGAGGTGTGGGGCTGTACAATATAGCCCATATCCGTCAGGTCGGACATCTCATTTCGGATTGTAGCAGAGCTGACATTTAAATCCGGATACTTGGAAATGGTTCTGGAACCTACCGGCTCACCAGTTTCCATATAAGTCTTGATGATTGCTTTCAGTATTTTCCGTTTGCGCTCATCTAATACTTCATCCATGAAATATCTGCTCCTTTCTGAAAAGCAGACGGTCATGCCTGATATCTTATCTCCCGTCTGGCTTCCCTGAATTCCTTTGTTAGCACTCATTATTTAGGAGTGCTAACATCTATGCTCTTAAGATACACCTCAGTATCCCATTTGTCAATATTTTTTACAAATTTTTTTCATCTTTTTTAGTGGTTTTTGTAGTGCTCTATGTAGTCCAGTATCTCATCCGGCTTATTCAGAAATGCAATCAGACTCATAACAGACGGCTCCATAAACTTTTCCTCCACCGTATGCTCAAGCAACGCTTTCATTTTATCATAATAGCCATTGATATTATAAAGAACGATTGGTCTGTCTATCCGGTTCAGGCTTTTTAATGTCAGGATCTCAAAAAATTCCTCGTAAGTTCCGATTCCGCCTGGTGCTACTACTGTGGCATCGGACTTTTCTTCCAGAAGCTTTTTCCTCTCTCTCATGGTTTCTGTAAAGATAAATTCTGTGCAGTTCTCAAAAAGTACCCCCGGCTGGTCAAAAAAGCGCGGCGCAATTCCTATTATATATCCATTTTCTTCTGCAACACCTCTTGCAGCAGCTCCCATCATTCCCGTAGCTCCACCGCCAAACACAAGGCCATGTCCTCTTTTTCCCATTGCCCTGCCCAGTTCTTCTGTTTTTTCATAATAAACTGCTTCCAATTTTGCGCTTGATGCACCATAAACACAAATATTCATTTTTTCTCCTTTCATATACCGCCTGTAATAACTACATAGGCCACATTTGCCACACCACAAAGTACCATAACCAATATAGGATTCATCTTCATTTTTCTAAGAAGTACAAGTGCCCCTGCAAAAAAGAGGATCATTCTCACACATACATTCTGGTATACCAGGCTTATTGTTCCATCTATAAAAAATGAAGATATGAGAATTGCCACCCCTGCTTTGGCGATCATCGCTACTATTGCCGGACGGAGCGACGCCAGCGTTCCCTGAAGCAGCGACAGATTGCGGTATTTCGTGTAAATATATGCAAGAAATGTCACAATGATACAAGATGGAAGGATGCAGCCCAAAGTGGCTGTTACTGCTCCAAGTGGACCTGCGATCTGGCTGCCCACAAATGTTGCGGAATTTACTGCGATCGGTCCCGGAGTCATCTCTGCGATCGTTACAAGGTCTGTAAATGCTTCCATGGAAAGCCAGGAATGAAGACTTACTACCTGTTCCTGTATCAGTGGCATTGCTGCGTATCCGCCACCAAAGCTGAATGCCCCGATTTTAAGAAAGCTGAAAAAAAGCTGTAAATAAATCATTTTTCCCGGTCTCCTCTTATTAATGTACGCACCATTCCAAATAGCGCAACTGCAAGTATAATGTATATAATATTTACGTTCAGGAAATAGCTGGCACAAAAGCTGGCGGCCATAATCACCACATTCACCCAGTCCTTTGCTTTCACGATCTTTTTTCCCATATCATAAACCACTGAAATAATGACTGCTCCAACACCTGCGGTCATGCCTTTTAAAAGAGCTGCAATATAAAAATTGGAACGAAAGGCATTATAAAACATGGAAATCAACGACAAAATCACCATCGGCGGAAGAATCGCACCAAGAACAGATAGTACCGTTCCCGGAATCCCTCCCAGCTTATAGCCCACTACGATTGCTCCATTTACCGCCACCGCACCAGGCGAGGACTGGGCAATTGCCACCAGATCCAGCATCTCCTCCTCATCGATCCAGTGATATTGATCTACAAACTTTTCCTTTAATAAAGTAACGATCACATATCCGCCTCCAAAAGTGAAGGTACTTAAATACAACGAAGCGAAAAACAATTTTCGCAATACATATCCCTTATTTTCTGGCTTTTTTTCCATCTCTGATCTCCGGATTCTGTAAATACTTTACTCTTTTTCCTCTTCAAAGATACTGCACAATTACCATTTCTGTCAATTCCCGTTTCTTTCTGCCAGACTTTGTCTTCTATTCCATCCAGTTTCTGTTCACAGTAACCTCCCTCGCGCTACAGTTATTCAGAACAGACATTCGATTTTACTGTACTTTTTCTTTTTTCAATGCTATACTAAAAAATACAAGTATGTTTGATAAAGAGAAAGGAATCTTATGGATCATTTTGAATTACACTCTGAATACAAACCAACCGGTGACCAGCCTCAGGCAATCTCCAAACTGGTAAAAGGATTTAAAGAAGGCAACCAGTTCGAGACATTGCTTGGTGTCACGGGCTCCGGTAAGACATTTACCATGGCAAATGTCATCCAGGCACTTAACAAGCCAACATTAATTCTGGCCCACAATAAAACACTGGCCGCACAGCTCTACGGCGAATTCAAAGAATTTTTCCCAGAGAACGCAGTGGAATATTTCGTTTCCTACTATGATTATTACCAGCCAGAAGCCTACGTCCCGTCCTCAGATACCTACATTGCCAAAGACTCCGCCATTAATGACGAGATTGACAAGCTTCGCCTTTCTGCAACTGCAGCCATGTCTGAACGAAAGGATGTTATCATTATCTCTTCTGTTTCCTGTATCTATGGTTTAGGTTCTCCTCAGGAATTTCAGGATATGATGATTTCTCTTCGCCCAGGTATGACGAAAGACCGGGATGAAGTGATCCGGGAACTGATTGATATCCAGTACACCAGAAATGAAATGGATTTCCACCGAAGTACCTTCCGGGTGCGTGGAGATACCCTGGAGATTTTCCCGGCTAACAGCTCGGATACCGCCGTACGTGTAGAATTTTTTGGGGATGAGATTGACCGTATCTCTGAAATTGATGTACTCACAGGAGAGATCAAATGTCAGCTTGCACACATTGGTATTTTCCCTGCATCCCACTATGTAGTACCAGCAGAACAGATTCAGAAGGCAGCTCTTGCCATTGAAGAAGAATTAAAAGAACGGGTAGATTATTTCAAAAGCGAGGATAAGCTTCTGGAAGCCCAACGGATCTCAGAACGTACCAACTTCGATATCGAGATGATGAAGGAAACCGGCTTTTGTTCTGGTATTGAGAATTACTCCCGGCATCTTTCCGGACTTGAGCCAGGACAGCCACCTTATACACTATTGGACTATTTCGGGGACGATTTTCTCCTTATCATCGATGAGTCCCACAAAACAGTCCCCCAGGTAGGCGCCATGTACGCCGGGGACCAGAACCGTAAG
>JAQXQS010000191.1 GCA_029101305.1 Clostridia bacterium
TTTAGCCAGTACACAGCGTTCGGGCAATGGAGATTGCTCTAGCGAGCCATTTCAGGCGCGTTCTTAGCGTAGATGAAATCCAGCGCTTACGAAGACTTATGCGTGAGGGCTCTCCCGAACGCATTAGTCGTAGTTAGCGATCAGTTCATTGTAGCGTTGCGCCAGCGAGTGAGCAATCTCCATTGTCCGAATGCGTCCCTACTGAAGGACTTTTAACACACAAAATAGCAATTCTAGAACACCATCTGCACCAGAATCATATACAGAACCGTTCCCCCGCCAATACTCAGCAACGTATTCTTTTTCCACTTATGTAAAAGCACAATAAACAGAATCGCAATCGCCTCCGGAAGTCCGTAAGTCCCACTTCCAGGCACATCCTTCAGGCAATATACGATCAGAAGCCCGATCACTGCATAAGGCAGCACTTTTCCCAGATGACAGATAAACTCCGGCGGTTCTTTTCCCTCTGGAAATATAAGAAAAGGCAGAAAACGGGTTACCATTGTTCCCAGAACCACACAGGCAATGATAATAATACTTTGTGCTGTTGTCATTGTCATGATTTTTCCGCCTCCTTTTTCATTTCCATTCTGCGCTGGATTTCAAAGCATACAATGATGGAAACCATTGCCGGAATGATGAAATAACTGCTTCCAAAAAGGAGCAGGCAAAGAGTGGAACAGCCAAGTCCTACCAGGGCAGGCCTGTGGTCCTTCGCCTCTTCCCACTGGTTCAGAAACATTACCACGAAAAGTGCAGTCATAACAAATTCAATTCCTGTGGTATCAAAATGAATCACGTAGCCCAGAAGCGCTCCGGCTGTTGCCCCGCCAACCCAGTAGATCTGATTCAGCAGGGTTACGAAAAACATAAACCATCCCTTGTCAACGTCTTCCGGAGGATCTACTGTACAGTTTACAGAGAATGTCTCGTCGCACATTCCATAGATCAGATACAGTTTCTTAATTCCTGTATTTTTGTATTTCTCCAGCATGGAAATCCCATAGAACAAATGCCTGGCATTTACCATCAGTGCCAGCAAAAAGGCATACAGCGGATTAAATGCAGATAATAGCAGGTTCGCCGTAACAAATTCCATGGAGCCCGCAAAGATAAACATACTCATAAACAATGGGTATAAAAAAGAAAAGCCCTTGCTTCTCATCATGAAGCCGTAGGACATTCCAAGAAATAAAAATCCAACACAGATTGGAAGTGTGTAGGGTAATGCTGCTTTAAATGCTTTTTTCTTCATGTCGGTATTTCCCTCTCACAGCAAAGAGCTGAAGGTTTTCCCCTCAGCTCTCTGAAGCTAATTCTTTAATTGCATCTGTCAGGATGATGTACTGCTCTTTCACCTGCTGGTAAAGCTCGTCGCTCCCTGCAGTCTCTCTTCCTCTGAGCACCTCGGTCAGCTCTGCGCTTACCTTATACAGTCCGGTAAATCCAAGATTCAGGCAGACACCTTTCAGTGTATGTGCTGCACGGAATGCTTTCTCTCCATCCTGTGCTGCAAGCCCGTCTGTCAGATCCTGAAAACTCGGATCGTTCAGGAATTTCACTGCAAATCTCTTCACAAGAGCTTCGCTTCCCAGTCTTTTCAGAACTCCATCATAGTCTGAACCGACTTTCTCATAGCATTCTTTAACTGTCATTCCAGCCTCCTTAATCCTTTGTTCCGCATCACTTTTTCATGCACTTATTTTATGCACTTTATTATAGTAAATCAAAAGGGATTTGTCCACACATTTATGCGTCTGATCTATATTTATGCGTCTGATCTGGAATATGAATTTTTCATCTGGTTACTAAGCTCATAGAGCACTTTTCCCAGTGTGTCTGAGGCTTCTTTTTTCAGCATATCGGCAATTACCTGGTTTGCTTCCTGGCGAAGTGCCATTCTCTTAGTTCCGTCTTCCTCTTTCTCCAGAAGTGCATCATACTTGTTGATCAGCTGGTGGCCTTTTGCCATTACGCTCTCCTGATAGCGCTCAATATGGAAAACAGAACTTCTGTAAGAGGCATCTGCCATGGCACCGATCATACGGCTTACCCAGTAGAAATTATCTGTGCTGACTTCTTTGTCCGTGCCAGAAAGATAATCTGGGGTGGTATCGACAGTTGCATAAAATGGTACCAGCACGTTAAATGCATTGGAAGCAAACGCTACCCATTCCAGAATGCCACAGTCACTTTCCATGCCAGGCCGCATCTGGATCACGGACAGGAAATCCGTACGGTTTACACCGATGGAACGGAATGCTCCATTTCTGGATTTGTCACCATAAGAAGCATATGGATCATAAGGTGTTCCCTGATAATGGGAGGACAGCACGTATTTCACATCTTCCACTGTCACCTTCTTTTCCGGAACCATGCACCATGGAAGGTCGTCGGAATACGGGGTGAACTCTGCATTTGCACCGTCCCAGATTTTTGTCTTCGGATTCAGGGTGCGCAGCATGAACCAGGCACGTGGGGTATTATAAACATGATCTGCATCGTCATGACTTCCGAAGGCATCTCTTGGATTCAGCACACCATTCTGGGAAAGATCCAGATGGTTTCTGGTAATAAATTCCTTCATATCAGCTGAGCACATGTATTCCAGATCTGCATATTCCTGCTGTGTGCACTGGTATTTGTCCTGATCTGCAAGGGCTTTTTCCAGATCAAACTGATCAATTCCAAGCTGGTTCGGCATTACCACATAAACATCATCCGGCACTTTTCTGGCAATCCAGTGATGTCCGCCAATGGTCTCCAGCCACCAGATTTCATCCTGATCCTGAAAGGCAATTCCATTCATCTCATAAGTTCCATATTTTTCCAGAAGGCTGCCAAGGCGGACCACTCCCTCACGGGCGCTGTGAATATAAGGAAGGACGATGGATACGATATCCTCTTCTCCGATTCCTCCCGGTATCTCTTCCCTGCCATCTTCTGCCGGCTGGTAAACTACCAGCGGATCTGCACCAAGCACACGGGGATTAGATGTGATCGTCTCTGTAGCAGTCATTCCTACATTTGCCGCATTCACACCACTTGCAGCCCAGATTCCCTCACCCTCTACCGCATTGGGTACAGAAGTGTAACGCATCGGATCATCCGGAAGTTCTATCTCCACATGTGAGATTACAGATTTATATTTGCGCGGCTGCTCATCCGGGTGAACCACCACGAATTTCTTTGGTGTATAGTGTCCGGAGCCTGAATCGTCATTTCTTGCGATCATGGTGGATCCGTCATAAGATGCTTTTTTTCCTACTAAAATTGTTGTACAAGGCATTTTAATTTCCTCCTAAAGTTCTGCTGCAATACATGAATAGCCGACTGAATTTTCAGACACGCTCTAGAGTGTGCCCCCAAAAGGCTTTCTGCAAGATGTGCGTCACAATTTGTGGGAGATTTTGTCCGATTGAGGGAAGCGTAGCGGGCTACGCTGACTGAAAGAGGGCAAAATATACCGCAAAGTGGGGCGTGCAGATTGCAGGAATGATTTTTGGGGCACGCTCTAGCTCTAAACAGTTACCTCAAAATAATGATATCACTACGCAGCAACTATATAGCAATAAAATAGATAGCATACAA
>JAQXQS010000192.1 GCA_029101305.1 Clostridia bacterium
TATTCCCGATATTCGCCCCGCGGAATTTATAAATGGACTGGTCATCATCACCTACTACACAAAGATTCTGATAGCGCTGTGCCAGAAGGCTGATAAACTTAAACTGGGCGGTATTGGTGTCCTGATATTCGTCCACCATGATATATTTAAAACGCTCCTGGTAATACTCCAGCACTGCGCCGCAGTTCTGAAAAAGCTCTACTGTTTTTACGATCAGGTCATCAAAATCCAGGGCGTTATTTTTACGCAAAGCAGCCTGGTATTCCCGGTAAACAGCTGCCACTTTCTTCATATTATAATCACCGGCAGCCTTCATTTCCATGTCATCCGGTGTCAGCAGCTCATCCTTGGCATGGGAAATCTGGGCAAGAAGGGAACGCTCTTTATAAACCTTGGTATCAATATTCAGCTTCCTGCACACATCCTTCATCACCGACTTCTGGTCATCCGTATCATAAATGGTAAAATTGGTATCATATCCCAGATTGTCAATGTGACGTCTCAGAATCCGTACACATGCTGAATGAAAGGTAGACACCCAGATACTCTCAGAACCAAATCCCACCAGCTTGTCCACACGTTCCCGCATCTCCTGGGCTGCCTTATTGGTAAAAGTAATGGCCAGGATATTCCATGGATTTACCCCCATCTCCTCCATCAGATAAGCGATTCTATGGGTCAGTACCCTGGTCTTACCTGACCCGGCACCTGCCAGTATCAGAACAGGACCCTCTGTCTGCGCTACAGCTTCCCTCTGGGGAGGATTTAACGTATCATATATGCTCATTTAGGTTCTCCTTTATTGATTCTGTCCTTCATTATACATGAAATCAGCGTCTGCCACAACCCCATACTGCTCAAAAAAGCAAACATAGATTCGATTATCCAGGAAACTTTTCCCACAAACTTTTTGCAAACTAAAAAAAAACAGTTTACAAGTAGTTTTAAAAACTATATAATAGGGAGCAGAGGTGATAAAATGACAGCTGATGATAAATCCGTATTAAAAGGCATTCTGGAGCATATTTCCGGAATGGATTATATAAAACCTGAAGATCTTCCCAATATCGACCTGTACATGGACCAGGTCACTACATTCATGGAAGACCAGCTTGCTTCTACCAAGCGCTATGAGAAAGATAAGATCCTGACGAAGACCATGATCAACAATTATGCCAAGAACAACCTTCTCCCATCCCCTGAGAAGAAGCGTTATTCCAAGGATCATCTTCTCATGCTGATCTTTATCTATTATTTTAAGAATATTTTGTCTATCACAGACATCCAGAAGCTTCTTGGCCCTATCACGGAGAAATATTTCAAGGGTGAACCAGGTAAAGATATGACTTATGTATATAATGAAGTTTTTGGCATGGAGAACCGTAAGATTGACCAGTTGATCAAGAATCTTCTGAAGGACTACCGTTTCTCCAGTGCCACCTTCCAGGATGCTGATGAAGAGGATCAGGAATTTCTGAAGCGATTCAGTTTCATCTGCCTGATGAGCTTTGACGTATATATCAAAAAGATGATCATTGAGAAAATGATCGATGACATTTCTCCTGAGGAGAATCCCCCCAGAAAAAATAAAGACAAATAAGATTGCACTACAAAACCCGCGGAATCTTTTTCTTCATGATTCCACGGGTTTTCTTTCGTACATGTAGATTCAATTTTCTCTGCCGGTTATCTGGCCAGCTTTATTCATCCTTCTGATCCAGTGGACGATTCTGCTCTTTCTTCTCTTCCATTCTCTTAAATACCATATCATAGCCGTCATTTCCATAATTCAGGGAACGGTTTACACGGCTGATGGTCGCTGTAGAAGCTCCGGTCTTCTCAGAGATGTCAAGATAAGTTCTCTTATCCATCAGCATCTTGGCAACCTCGAATCTCTGGGATAAGGAAAGAAGCTCGTTAATGGTACACACATCTTCAAAGAAAGTGTAGCACTCTTCTTTATCCTTCAGGCAAAGTATGGCCTCAAAAAGATGGTCAACTGCCTCAGTTCTGATATTTTTACTCATTTCGCTACTCCTTTTTCTATATTTAATTCTCGCTATGTTCTTTTTCAATGATTACTATTTTAACACGGTAATGTGTGATAAGCAAGCTATTTCTGAAATATTTTTTGTGGAACATTTATACTTTTCCATTTTCAAATTGCTTTTTTTCCATAAATTCGTTATACTATGTGTTAAGTTTATAGACGGACGGATGTTCTTACGGCAGGCAGAACTGTTTACGCGCTCCTCCCCCCATACCGTCTCCAAGATCAAACAGAAAAGAGGAATTTTTAATGGATCGTTTCTTTAGCATGGACAACAAATTTTTCACTTTTATGAGCAGAATTGCAGATCTTATCATTCTGAATATCCTTTGCATCATCTGCTGCATTCCAGTAGTAACCATCGGACCTTCCATTGTTGCCATGTTCTATGTCACACTGAAGATGGTACGCAATGAAGAAGCTTACATCGTACGGGGATTTTTCAAATCCTTTAAGCAGAACCTGAAACAGGGTATTGTGATCAACCTGATCATGCTTGCAGCAGGACTCCTGTTATTTCTTGACATTAGCATCTGCCGCAATACACCAGGCACTTTGGGTAAAGTTCTTATGGTGCTGTTTATGATGATCCTGGTGGTTTACCTGATGATCTTCCTGTACATCTATCCGGTACTCGCTAAATTTTACAATACCATCAAGAACACCTTTACCAATGCTTTTTTAATGTCCATCCGTCATCTTCCCTATACAGCCCTTATGATTCTGGTGACCGCTGCACCGGTTCTTGTGTTTTTCATTCCAAGCGCCCAGGTACAGTCTATGGTGATCCTTCTTCTGGTGCTGATCGGATTTTCCGGAATTGCTTACATCAATTCCAATTTCTTTGTAAAAATTTTCGACAAATACATTCCAGAAGAGACTTCAGAGCCGGATCCGGAATGTGTGGTAGACCATACTCATGATAATGGTAGTTCCGCTTCATGATGACAAACTGGAATGGAAAGCCCTATCATTCCCTGGACTATATGTTAAGAGAACGCTTCGGGGAAAAAGTTTATAAAGTTACCTTAAACGGCGGCATGAGCTGTCCGAACCGTGATGGCACCATCGGACATGGAGGCTGTATTTTCTGCAGTGAGGGCGGCAGTGGGGATTTCGCAGCAAACGCAGCTCTCTCCATTACGGAGCAGATTGACAGTCAGATTGCCACACTGTCTGCCAAACGGCCAATCCACAAATATATCGCCTATTTTCAGGCATATA
>JAQXQS010000193.1 GCA_029101305.1 Clostridia bacterium
ATAGTACTGGATTGCATCAAGTTTAAATTGTTTGTCATGTTGCTTTGCCATATGAGATCCTCCTTCAGCATGTTTCTATTGTACCATGCTTATGTGTATTTGGAATTTCTCATTTTGGCTTGTACTATTTATATTCTAGCAACAGCATGAGCATGTCAATCTACTCAGGGCATAAAATGATATCTGGAAAGTCCAAGACAAAGAAAGCACAAGTTTCTGAAGAAAGTGCAGAATAATTAGCAGTTAAAAAGGATATTTATAGACGGCAATCTTTACATTTATGCCTGATGGAAAGAGCTGCTTCCATCAGGCACTCAACCTGATTCTGATTAGAACCCATTCACGTCAGCAACTCAAACGTCCGATACAGATCCAGCCTGCCGAACCCCCATTCCCTATTGGGATACTGCATCTTTTCTTCCCGTTTTGCCCCTCTTATAATGTAATTTTTTACACTAGATCCGGTAAAGTAGGGACGGTTTCCGCGTATCAGAGCCCACTCAAACAAAAGTGCAGCAGCTCCTGCTGTCTGCGCCGCAGAAAGACTGCTTCCGGAAGCGGTTCCATAAAGCCCGTTCAGTAAAGGTACACGAAGCTCCACTCCTGGTGCGGCTACCTGCGGCACTATATTTCCATCTGGCATAAATCCCCTGCTTGCCTGCACATACAAGCTGTTATCCCTATATTGGTAGGATGTCACGGTAATACTTTCCAGGGAATCTCCCGGCGCAGTCACTGTATTATAGGGAGATGGCTCCAGGAAGTAAGTTTCCTCAGAAATCAGGCTCTGCACAGGCAGCCACATATGGAAACCTACATTCTGGTTATCCCGGCCGTTTATCAGAATCCGCCATATCCCTGCCGCCGGCTGGATAAACCGAAAATATACAAGAGTATGTCCAGTCTGCCTTTCAATTGGAATATAATTTACCTCCACCCTGGTTTCCACGAAAACAAACCTCAGCACTTGTGTCACATCCCCAATGGATGCGCTGATATCCAGAATTTCCCCGGTAGGTGACTGCAGGGAAAGATGATAGATTTCCGGCGGCTCGCCCCAGAATTCCATAGTAAATCCAGGTTCCTTCTCTCCAACCCTAAGTTCTGCGCCAATCTGGTTTTCCCGTTCTGTAAGACGTCCTGCGTAGTGATGTCTCGCAGCCCCCTCATTTCCTGCAGCAATAGACACTGAAATCTGGGAAAACTGGGATGCATAATCCACATAAATGCTCAATGGATTTTTTCCAATATGGGCTCCCTGACTGGTTCCGATTCCAAGACATATGGAAAGAGGAAGTTTCCTGGCACCAGCTGTCTGTACCGCAAAATCCATCCCCATTATAATATCATTTTCCTGAAACAGCTCAGCATCCGATGGAAAAAGATAAAATTCCTGGAGATATTTTTTTGCCTGTTTTACTTTCACAATAATAAGCATAGCCTCCGGTGCAGCTCCTGAGAAATTCTCTTCTGGAAAATAATTTCCGGCTGCAATGGCCGCCATTCTGGTTCCATGCCCATTTGTGTCTGTAGACGGTACAATTTCCAAAGGATTTTCCGAGGAAAGAGCTCTGTCAATATCATTTTTCCAGAAAACACGGCCATAAGGTACTTCTTTTCCATCCCCTTCCAGAGTCTGATCCCAGATACAAAGGATTCTGCTGCCCATTTCGTTCTGAAAAAGAGGATTCCGGTAATCAATTCCAGAATCCACAACTGCAATAGCCGTTCCCTTCCCTTTCAGCTGCAGATAGGGTTGTTCCTGTAATCTGGTGATTCCAGATGCACTTAAGCCGCCCAGATCCATATAAGTATAACATTTTGGGATAAAACTATAGGAATACGTATTGATATTCAGCTCTCCAATTTCTGTCAAAGGCGCATAAACAACCCCATATATTGCATTTATCCTCTGAAAACTAAGACCTGGGACATCGCCCAGGTCTTCCGGAAACTCACTCATATATTTTACAATAAAATCTGCATACATCTCATTCTGGGCTGGTGACACCCTGTTTTCCATGTCCATTTTTTGCATGGTTGCTCCTATAATTTTTATTATAAAGTATGCTTCTTTTATCTTTGTTATGCATTTACAATGCTTCACAATTCTTCACTTTCGTCCTGAAACATGCCTTTCATATTGCTTTATACAAGATATCAGCCCAATTTAATTTCCAGTCTTTTTCTGGACAGTTACGACTTTACACTTCTTTTTCCAGCAAAATACACCAGCAATATAACTCCCGCGGCAAACGTAAACAAAGAAATAAACTGCGAGGTAGACAAAACGCCCACACTTCCGCGGGCCAGATCCCCACGGAAAAATTCCAGTATAAACCGTCCTGCACTGTAAAAAATCAAATAAGCAGCTGCAGTCTCTCCATCCTTTTTCTGTCTTTTCAAGATCAGAAGCAGTAATCCATAATGTAAGAAATCAAGAATACTGGAATAAATCTGGGTAGGAATCAATGCTATGCCATTAGGCGCAAATGCAGAGTCCTGAAACGTTATGGAAAGGTGACTGCTGGTCTCTTTTCCGTAACAGCAGCCAGCCAGCAGACACCCAATTCTGCCGAAGCCCTGTGCCAACGCCACAGATGGCATCAATGTATCAAAAAAGCGAAGAAAATCCAGCTTTTCCACCTTACAATATACATAAGCAGTAATGATTCCACCGATAATGCCGCCAAATACTACAAATCCATCTGTCAATGTATCTCTAAGAAATCCTGGATTTTCTGCGATGCTTTTCCATTCCGTGATCCAGTACAAAATTTTTGCACCCAGAAAGCCACCCAGAACACACCATACCACCAGGTAAAAAACATGCTCATAAGGCAGTTTCCGCTTCTTCGCCCTGGCTTCCCCTGTAAAATACGCAGCCAGAATACCGATGGCGATCATCAATCCATACCCATATACGGTAAATGGACCTATCTTCAGAAGTTCATTTTTCATAGTAAAATTCCTCTCTCAAAGCAGCCTTTCCAAAACTTCAGAAGTTCCCGGTTGGCATGGTCGTTCTTATTGTTCTCCACGCTTTCATCCGGATCACACTCCCCACAGATATCTACCTGCAGGATCCTGCCACCTTTTTTCCAGAACTCAGTGGTAAAATCAGTTAACATTTCCAACAGCTCTTCCAGAGTCATATCTCCCTGGCTCCAGGTTGTACTGGCATTCTCTTTACAAAGCACATCTTTATCAATAGATACATATAATGGAATCTCTGCTGGAATTTCCTGTATCCAATTTCGGATTTTCTTATCCTGTATTTCTATATTTTTTTGTACTTTTCCATTAATTCCTGTTTTTTCATCATCTTGTATGATTCCATGGTACATTCTCATCTGGGACAATTCTTCTCTTGACAAAAACCTTACCCTGTCTTTAAACGGTTCTTCCACCTGGCTGTACGCCTCTTCATCTGGTCCGATCAGCCAGACTTCCTTAAGGTTCTCCACCTCTTCCAATGCACTGGCAATCCACCCGCCGCAGGACAAAAGTCCTCCAAAAGCCGGCAGCTGCATGTCCGTATGATTATCAAAAACCAACAGATTAAAAGGCTCCTTCACTCTCTGTGCCCCAATCCGACTCATATAATGATAATTACCAGAATCGATAAAATAGATACCGGAACCAGGACATTTTTCCAGCCTTTCCAGAATCTGATCTACGGCTTCTTCATCACAGTAGCAGTTTGTCCCTGAAATATCCTTTAGATCAAGCCAGAAAACTTCTTCATTCTGGTAAAACAGCTCTTCCTCATAAATTCCGGAAAAATTCATGATCACAATATTTAAGTTCAATCCTTCCACTCCTCCAGAACTTCTTCCTGAGTTTCCTGGTTTTCCCCTGTCTCCTGAGGATCTTTTAGTTCCTGGACATCTTTGCTTTCCCAGTTTTCCATGCTGTCCTGATCGGCACTTACAGTCTCTGCTCCTATAGTATCATCTATCTCTCCCACACTCTGGGCTTTTTCACTTTTAGCTTCTTCTGACATATCAGCGTTTGCTCCCAATGACTCACTTGCTGATACATTCTTTCCAGTATCCTTCTCGTCAGGTGCAGTCTCTTTCTTCAGTCCATGGCACAGGATCAGATAAAAAATAATATCCAGCACCCCATTTGCCACAAAGATCCATCCGGAAACCTGCACTGTCATCTTGATTTCAGAAAATGGGTTTACAAGAATCAACACACCCAGTCCGATAAAAATCAGACTTTCCACCAGAAATGCTTTCCACACTCCTTGTTTTCTCTTTTTCAGCTTCAGACTTCCCCGAAGCATCCAGATGCTGTCTACCAGAATAAAAGCACCCAGCATTAAAGTGAGAAGTTTCACAACTACCGTGGGATTCATAAACAGAAAAATACCGATTACCAATACGATCACTCCAGAAAAAAGATCCAGTATGGTAGAATTCTCCTTCTCCAGAACAAAAATCACAACGTGATAAATGCCAGCTCCGATCAGCACCAGACCAAATACCACTTTACAAAGGACATTTACCGTCTCTACAGGCATAAGTGCCAGGCATAAGCCAAACAAAAGGTAAAAAACAGCTGTGGGAATCTGCCCCCTGAAAATCTTTTTTTTCTTCTCTTCCATGAATAATCCTCCTATCTTTCCGGGAATACAGCAATTTCCGTGAATGCTGTTTTTCCCGGTTATATAGCTCTTTCTGGCAACTTAATTTTCCAGACGTATAGTTCTTTCTGGCAGTATAACTCTTCGCGACAATTTCGTCTACCCAAATCATAGTTTATCAGCTACAATTTTCCACCATCATTATCCAATCTTCGTATTCTTATAAACATGTACAAAATATATAATTTCCACAATTGCCGTAATTCCCCATGAGAAAATGTACAGCAGGTACAAAGACGGTATCGTCCGGAAATATGCAAACACGGTATTTACCCAGATCATCCTAAATACACAGGACCCCATAATAACGATTATTGTGGGAACAACGCTCTTGCCAAGTGCACGGGAAGCTGCAATGGTACTGTCCATAAAAGCAGAAAATCCATAACAGTATCCCATAATGGTAAGCCGCTTCATTCCGGCCTCCACCACTGCCAGATCATTTGTAAACAGCCCCAGGAATTGTCTTCCAAAAATAACCAGGGCAATGCCTCCTATCAGCCCGATTCCAAAGGAATAAGCGAGACTGATCAGATAACTGTTCCGTACCCGCTCTCTTTTTCCAGCGCCATAATTCTGTCCCATAAAGCTTCCACAGGCCGTATAAAAAGCAGCCATGGAGTCATATAAAAGGGCATCTGCATTTGCAGCTGCTGAATTACCGGCAACCATTGTGGCATCAAAAGAATTAACACCTGCCTGGATAAACAGATTCGCCAGCTGGAAAATTCCATTCTGAAGACCTGCCGGAAGACCGATCTGAATAATACACTTCGCCATTCTCTTATCAAATTTCAGCTCTGACAGGCGCAATGCGTAATCTCCGCCCATTTTCACAAGTGCCCGCAAAATCAGAAAAGCAGATATATATTGGGAAATAATACTTGCTGTCGCAACCCCTGCAACATCCATTTTACAGACGATTACAAAAAACAGGTTCAAAAGCACATTGACCACACCAGCTGCCGCCAGATAATACAGCGGCTTCCGGGTATCACCAAAAGCACTGCACACAGCATTTCCAAAATTATACAAAGCAAGGGCTGGCATTCCCAGAAAATAGATTCGTATATACAGTACTGCCCCGCCAAGAAGTTCTGTCTTCGTATTCATCAGCTCCAGGATTCCCTTGGAAAAAACCATTCCAAAAAACAGTACGATCAAACCTGTTGCCAGACTTACCAGAAGGGCTGTATGAATGGTCTGAACCGTGCTTCTCTTATCCTTCGCTCCAAAAAATCTGGCTACCAGAACATTGATTCCACCTGCCATGCCGATCAGGATTCCTGTAAACAGTGTCACCAGCGTAGTGGTAGACCCAACTGCCCCCAGAGACAAAGATCCGGCAAACTGGCCGATAACTGCAATATCCGCCATATTAAACAACACCTGTAAAAGATTTGTAAGCATTAACGGGATGCTGAAAACCAGCATTTTCCCCCAGATAGAGCCACAAGTCAGGTCCTGTCTGTCATTTTTCATTTTACTCTTTCTCCTTTAGTAACCCCCAAAAATTCTATAGCAATCCAGCGCAAAAAAGAGGTTCATGAAACCTCTTCCTGCGCCATCGTTATATGGATTATAGCACTGACACTCTCTTTTGTCATTGCCTTTTCCGAAACTTTTTAGCTTCTTTATAATAAAAAAAGCTCTTGAAAATTCAAGAGCTTAAAGAGGTGCCACCCAGATTTGAACTGGGGATAGAGGTGTTGCAGACCTTTGCCTTACCACTTGGCTATGGCACCATATTATTTAATTATTCGCCGAAGCGAATGACTCCAAGGGGATTTGAACCCCTGTTACCGCCGTGAAAGGGCGGTGTCTTAACCGCTTGACCATGGAGCCAAATATTTTCATAAAAAACTCCCCCTGTTGGACTCGAACCAACGACACTTCGGTTAACAGCCGAATGCTCTACCGACTGAGCTAAGGAGGAATATAAAGGTTTGCACCTTCAAAACTACATACATGTTACATCCTTTGGAATACTTTGTCAAGAATCTTTTTTCAACCTTGCGATTGTTGGTCAAGCCCTCACCCTATTAGTAACAGTCAGCTCCATGCATTACTGCACTTCCACCTCTGCCCTATCTACCTCGTCGTCTTCAAGGGGGTTTACTTCTTTCGAATGGGACATCTCATCTTGAGGGGGGCTTCACGCTTAGATGCCTTCAGCGTTTATCCCTTCCGGACTTGGCTACCCGGCCGTAGACTTGGCAGTCTAACCGGTACACCAGCGGTCCGTCCATCCCGGTCCTCTCGTACT
>JAQXQS010000194.1 GCA_029101305.1 Clostridia bacterium
AGAATGATTATCGGCATCAAAAATCCCCAGAATGCATCTTTAAATGCATCCCAGCGTTCTTTTGCAGTGGCTTTCTTCTGTGCCGGCTGGATACCTTTTCTTCTGGCTTCTACCATAACCACGATCACAAGGGCAACACCCATCAGGATTCCAGGTACGATTCCAGCCATGAACATATCTGCGATAGATACGCCTGTGATGGAAGCATATACAACGAATGCAATACTAGGTGGTATGACAATGGCGATGGAACTTGACGTCGCCATAAGTGCCGTGGAGAACGGAGCACTGAAGCCTCCTCTTTCTACCATTGCAGGTACCAGAACTGCACCAAGCGCTGCTACAGTAGCAGGGCCGGATCCGGAAATGGCACCGAAGAAGCAGGCTACGATAACGCATACGATAGCGATACCACCTCTTCTATGTCCCACACAGGTATCTACGAATTTTACAAGTCTTTTGGAAATTCCGGCTTTTGCCATGATATTTCCGGAAAGTACGAAAAACGGGATAGCCAGGAGCAGGAATTTACTGATTCCGGCATACATGTTGGTTGCAACGATAGTAAGGGATGTTCCGGAGTACAGGATCGCACATACGGAAGAAAGTCCCAGACAGATTGCAATGGGAACACCCATGATCAGGAAAATAAAAAATGAGATAAAAAGAACTGCACTTATCATTTATTTATCCTCCTTTTTAATATTTCCAGTACAATAATCAAGACAGTATTCAATAAAATGCAAAATCATGCATCCAGATCCGATCGGTACAAAGGACCAGAAAATCCACTCCGGCCAGTTCAGCACGAAGGTACGTTTTCCGTTTTCCAGCTGTGTGATTACTTTTTCCATGCCAAACCAGAATAAGATGGCTGTAAAAATAATGCAAAGTACAGTGGTAAGGATAACAGATGGTTTTTTCAGTTTCTCCGGGAGACGGTCTGTAACAAGTGACAGGTTGACCAGCTCTCCTTCTCTACATGCAAGTGCTGCAGCCATTAAAGTGATCAGTACAAAGACTGCAACCACAAGTTCCTCGGTAAAGGACCAGGAACGATGGATGACTTTACGGGAAAATACGTTTCCCACAGTCAGGACCAGTATCAGCAGGGTAGATACAACAAGAATGATATTTTCTACTGCTGCCACTGCATTCATGATTTTTTTGAAGACTTTCATGCTCTCTCCTCCTTTGGGTTACTTGTCAGGTTTTCGTCTTTCGTGATACGGAAGCATAGAAAAGGTCCGCCCCTGAGCTAGGGACGGACCATAATAGACCGCAACCACCCTGTTTCTCCTTTGAAACAAGTACGAAAAGACAACGTACCGACATACGCGATTCCGATAACGGGGAACAACCGTGGAAACCTACTTGACACTTTACAGTCTGCTCTGTCACCAGCAGCTGCTTCCTCAGAAAAGCGTTCGGCTTCCCTTCTCGGGGATGATCTTCAAAACAGGCCTGACACTGCTTCCCACCAACGCAGTTCTCTGTAGACAAGGTATCTCTGCTTCTACTTATTCCCTTCAAGGAATTTGATCCTTTTTGAAATTTAGTTGTTTAACGAACTGAAGTCATTTTACTACCAAAGTTTTTGGAAGTCAAGTATAATTATACAATTTCTATGCATTATTTTTCTCGCTGGCAGACAAATGTTTTTCGTGGTGATACAAAATATACCGCGAAGTAGGGGCTTGCAGATTGCAGGAATGATTTTTCAAACACGCTCCAGCACCTTCCGCTCTTCTTCGTCTGCAAACTGCTGTCTTACCAGCTGGTAATAATACCCTTTTTCGTTAAGAAGCTCCAGATGTTTTCCCTGCTCCACGATTTTTCCATCCCGGACGACCAGGATCAGGTCAGCATTGCGGATTGTGGATAACCTATGGGCGATCAGAAATGAAGTTCTTCCCTTCAAAAGCTTATCCGTTGCCTGCTGGATCAGCTGCTCCGTCTTGGTATCAATAGAGGAGGTTGCCTCGTCCAGGACAAAAATAGCCGGATCAGCCAGTACCGCGCGGGCAAAGGATAACAGCTGCTTTTCTCCAGTGGAAAGACGGTCACCGCCCTCTCCCACATCACTGTCGTAACCTTTGTCCAGCTTCATTGCCACTTCATCTGCGTGAACTGCCTTTGCAGCAGCTTTTACCTCCTCATCTGTAGCATCCAGCCTTCCATAGCGGATATTTTCCATTACCGTTCCGGAAAACAGATGGGGATTCTGAAGCACATAACCGATATTGCTGTGCAGCCACAGCTGGCTTCGCTCCCGGTAATCCCTGCCATCGATCAGAATACGCCCCTTCGTAGGTTCAAAAAAACGACAGGCCAGATTAACCAGGGTACTTTTCCCTGCACCAGTCTCTCCTACAATAGCCACATTGGTTCCTGCCGGAATTTTCAGACTGAAATTACTTAGCACCTCTTCTTTTCCATCCGGATACTGGAATGATACATTTTCAAATTCAATATCACCTTTGACCGCCTCCCAGTTCTCCTTATGGGGATGAAAGAAATCCCCATACTTTTCCAGCACTTCCGGGGAATCCACTACCTGCGGTTCTTCCTCCAGAAGCGAAGTCACACGCTCGATATTTGCCTGGGCTGAAATGCACTCAGACAAAATTCCGGCAAGTCTCTGGATCGGTTCAAAAATACCTACTGCATAAGCCGTAAAAGCGGCAAGGGTTCCAATATCCAGAGCTCCATTCAGAACCATGACTCCACCTCTGTCCAGTACAAGGGCAGTTGCAAGTGAGCCAAAGAACACCACCATCGGCACATAAATGGCATTCAGTCTGGCAGCCTTAATGGAGGCACTTCGCATTTCCTCTGTCACAGCCTGAAATTCACGGAAATTTTTGTCCTCCACCACCAGGGATTTCACTGTTTTCGCACCCATGATTCCTTCGTTATAACCGCTTGTGATCTTGGAATTGATTTTCCGCACCTGCCGGTTCCATGTAAGGATCTTATTCTGGAAATACCAGGTAAGCACGGCAATGGCCGGAACGATCAGCATGATCACAAGTGCCAGCTTCCAGTTAAGAAACAGCATTGCCACAAATACCCCAAGCACATAGCAGATTGCCCACAGCATATCGATCACATCCCAGGCAACCAATTCAGTAATCTTTGCCACGTCATTCATCACCCTGGACAAAATATATCCAACTGGAGTTGTATTATAATAGGAAAATGACAGCTTCTGCAGATGGACGAACAAGGCTCTTTTCATATCCCGCCCTGTCTCTACGTCAATTTTCATACAGCCTCTGGTAAAACAAATGACCGTCCACATCTGGAAAACGATCACCGCTATGTAAAGACAGATAAATCCACCAAGCCCTTCCAGCGTATTCCTGGAAATAAAGGAAGCAATTGCCTGCCGCTGAAACAAGGGCATGATAATATCCACGGCTGAACAGAGCAGATTCATTACCACCACCATGACCAGAACATTTTTCCGTGGGGCGAGAAACGGGAAAATCTTTTTCCAGATGGAAAAATCAATGGATTTCGTATATTCTTTTTCTTCTATCTGCATGCTGTCCCTCCTTCCATGAGGCGGATATCGCTGTTCATCTGTATCTCATAAATATCCTTATACGGGCCTTCCTGATGGATCAGTTCCTCATGGGTACCCATCTGCTGGATTTCCCCTTTGTCCATTACCAGAATACAGTCTGCCTGCATAAGAGACGTAATCCGATGGGAAATCATGATCACAGTTGCTTTCTCCATCTCTTTTTTCAGTTGTTTACGGATCTTATTATCAGTCTCCGTATCCACGGCTGAAAGGGAATCATCAAATACCAGGATCGGTGCCTCCTTCATCAGCATTCTGGCGATTGCCACCCTCTGCTTCTGTCCACCGGATAAGGTTACACCCCGTTCTCCCACAATGGTATCATATCCGTCTGCAAAATGCCCGATTGCCTCATCTACACAGGCAATCCCTGCCGCATGGCGAATCTCCTCATCTCGCAGCTTTTCCCTGGTGATTCCGATATTTTCACGGATGGTTCTGGAAAACAGGAATGGCTCCTGCAATACCATTCCTATATTTTGCCGCAGATACTGTCGGTCAATCTCCCGGATATCTGTGCCGCCAATGGTAATCGTTCCGCAATTTTCCGGCAGATCATACAACCGGTTCAGTAAATGGACCAGAGTGGATTTTCCGCTTCCGGTCGTACCAAGAATTGCAAAAGTACTTCCTGCCGGGATGGTAAAATTGATATTGTGCAGAACCGGATGCTCCGGGGAATAAGCAAAAGAAACGTTCTGAAAGCAGATATCACCATCCACCGCCGGCTTTTTCTTTCCTGTACAGTCCTCTTCTTCGTAGCCCTTATTTTCGTCAAAGTCCTCTTCCCTGGCCTGCAGAATATAAGCCACACGTTCCATGGAAACGCCAGCTTTACTCATGTCCGAGATAATCCTTCCCAGACTTCTCACCGGCCAGGTCAGTGACGCATTATAGGAAATAAAAGCCATAAATTCTCCCAGTGTGATCCGTCCCTGTACGGCGAAGATCACACCCATTACCATAACGGTCAGCACCTGAAGATTGGTGATCAGATCTCCCGACGCCCAATAAACACTCATCAGCTTTCCAAGATATACCCACAAGTCAGAGTACGCGTTATTCTTCTGGTCGAAACGGTCAATCTCGTATTTTTCCCTGCCAAACGCACGTACCACACGAACACCAGTGAGATTCTCCTGAACCGTACTGGAAAGTGCCCCTTCAGCCTCATCTGCATCCTGAAACCGCTTCCCGATCCTGGAATAAAAATAACAGGAATAACCGATGATAACCGGGAAAAAGACTGCCGCCGCCAAGGTTACCTGTACATTCATAGAAAACATGATTCCAAGATACAGCACAATAAGAAAGCAGATCCGAAATACCTCTGGCAGCTGTCTGCACACAAAGGTGCGGATCACCTCCACATCAGAGGTGCATCTCTGGATGATCTCCCCAGTCTGATGCTTCACATGCCAGGAAAATGGCAGATGCTGGACATGATGATACAAAGTATCACGGATGGATTTCAGAAAATTCTCAGAGCCTTTTGAAAGGCACATTTTACTCAGATAATTAAGGACCCCTGAAAGAACTGCCGATGCTGCCACCAGAAGAGCTGCAAGCAGCAATGTCTGCCGTACATCCAGGCCTTCTGGAATTCCGTCCATCACCAGAATATGGTCTGCCGTGTATTTTACGATCTGTGGAATCAGCGCATTACAGGCGGTAAACAATATCGAAAATACAAGTGTCCCAACAAAGAACCGAATATTTCCCTTCAGAAATCGGAAAATGATCCGGAATTTCTCATTTTTCTTTTTCGTTTCCATATACTCTCCCTCTATAGAAATAGAACATTCCCTGAACAAATCAAGGAATGTTCTCCTTTACTGCCTTATAAATCTTTCCCGTCACATCATATTCCTGCGCCTGATTTCCCTCATAGCTTTCAAAAGCTTCAAAAAATTTCCATGCTTCCGGCAGAAGATACAATTCCCTGCGCACATATTCATCCAGAACAATGGCTTCTGGAACAAATCCCGTATATGCAGCACTTTCTGTTCCGAGCAGGTAAACCATATGCTTCTCTGACAGTTTCTTTAACCGCTCTTTTCTTTCCGGAGAAGGCGGCAGATCTGCATTTACCAGAATACTTCCAGGTTCAGGCAGTCTTACCAGCTTCATGGAAACATGTTCTCCCCTTTGGGCCTGTCTATGGCAGGCCAGGTATTCCTTTCCATTGTATGATACCTGTTCCACATCCTGTGCTTCCGGTTTTGCTGCCAGAAGAACTGGAAGACGCATAACCCGAAGACGGTTCTCCTGCCCATAGCTTCCAAGCTGCAGACAGTCTGCCGGCGCATAGATTCTTTGAAATACCGTTAACGCCCTCCGCCATCTGGCCGGGTATTTTTCATGGATATAGGGCAGAAAATCAAGATCTACCAGCACCTTCATCTTCGTCCTTGCCTTGGCTGCCAGATAATAGGGCAGATATTTCACACTTCCTGCCACAACCACAGCATCCCAGCAGGCAGTTCCAAATAACCGGTTCCATTCCCTTCTGGCAAGCTCATCCATATAGCTGCGGACCGCAGGATTTCCCAGATATGCTTCCGGATTTTTTTCCACAGTCAGATAATTCAGGTATTCCCTTTCCGTTACGGTCATTTTGCCAATTCCCATAATAGCCGCAGCATGGCTCATCTGAGCCAGGAATTCCCTGCATTTTCCCTCACTTTCCAGCTCTTCACTGAAAAATGCCACGTCTATATTTTCCGGATCCATCTGCGCCAGAAGTCTGTTTACCTGCAGCTTTACATTGTCTTTGGCATCCCCGCTTCCAAGAACCAGGATTTTCTTCTTTTGTCCATCTCTTAAAGAATAGCACTTCATCCCGTCAGAGATGTTTTTTTCCAGAAGGAAGCCAGCCAATGCAGCCGCCTTCTCCTTCATTTTCTCTTCCAGAACCAGCACTTTGCCATCATACACATTTCCCGCCAGACATTTCCCTGTCCATGTCTCTTTTGCTTTTTGCAGGCCAGGCGCACAGATATAGTCTGTTTTTAACAGCTCCCGCGCTGTGCCGGATACAAATTTCCTGCTCTTCGTTTTGGGATTTTCGTACACAGCTGACATAGTATTCAGGTAAATCTGCCCGTCTCTTTTTACATATGCTGCCGGCAATTCCACGCTACTGATAATAAAGCCGGATACTGCAAGCCCACGCCAGTAGCCAGAGGATTTCTCCGTCACTTTTCCAGAACTCCCCAAAGGCAGGCTTCCTTTCACGCAGCTGATGCAGTTGTATTTTTTGCCATAAGTGCGCTTCACATATTCGCACATTTCCCGGACAAGCTCTCCATCCTTTGTTCCCTTTTCCCATAAAAAGAAAATCTGTTCCGGGTCTACGGGCAGCTTCAGGTCATCTGCATATTCATATGTCTGGCTGATTTCCCGTCTGTAGCCCATCACCAGCTTCCTGGCACGGCGTCTGGCACTTTCGTATTCATCCATATTCGCTTCCAGGATTTTCTCTATCTCATTCATGCAAATCCCTCTTATCTTCCATCTGCGCTTCCAGTTCCTGATACTGCTTCCGGTTCCACTCTTCTGCATCAAAGCTATAAGAAATCTCAGTTTCAAGGTCTGCTCCCACCAGCTTCATGTTCATGGCCTTCGCATAAAGTGCACCGGCACTTTCTTCCCCTGCAGGACAGATAAAATAGTCGCACATCTTCATCAGGGCAAATGGCCTGGAAAGCCATCCTGTCAGAAATACCCTTCCTTCCAGATGAAGCTGGGAAATATTTTTTCCAAGAGCATCATAGGCTTTTCCTTTTCCCATTATATAAAGACAGCTGTTCTTCTCCTTTAAGCTGGCGAATGTGCCCAAAAGCGCCTCTGTTCCTTTCTGATACATGCAGAAATAATTATTTTTTTCTGCGTCCGGTGCCGGAATGGCATCCACAGTCAGCACAGAGGAATTTTCTCCCTCTATGTCTGCAATATAATAGCTCTCTTTCTGGGAAACGATCACAGGCTGCTCATCCAGCTCTGCCTGGATTCTGTTTCGGTCCACAAAACAAAGCTTATGTGTATAAAACTCTGTGCTTTCCATCTGGGAAACCATCATGGAAAACAGGTTCTTCTTTCCGGTAAAGTCGATGGCACAATCAAATACAGCTTCCCCGAACAGTCTTCTGGCCTCTCTTTTATAGAAGACATGGGGAATTTCTGCTTTTTTCCCTTTCATCAGATAGTTATGACTGGCAAGCTCCTGGGGACTTCCGTTGTATGGCTGTCCTCTGTAAAGGACACGGATCCCGTCTGGCAGGGAACGGATCAATCCCTGGGCTTTCTCATCACCACCCCCATCTATCAGAAGGGTAACATCAAACTTATCAAAATCAAGATACTCTGCCATTGCCAAAAATGCCCTGGTAGTTTCATTATCTGAAAAGTCCCCGGCATACATCAAAATTTTACGACGTCCATCCTCTTTACAGCGGATGCATTCTTCTCCTTTTTTTCCATGGAATACAATCTCTACAAGACGACGACATACATCTCCATCGTCTTTTGGACATGCCCACTTTGCTTCCCGCTCATACACCGGATGATAAGGCTCCATCGCCTTTTCCAGATCCCGTAAATATCCACCAAGCTGTTCATAATTTTCCGCAATAGGTCCTGGCAGCTTGTCAATTCCAAAGTACAGACCTCTGTAGTTCTGATAATCAGCAAGATCCGGAATAAAGAAAAGAATTGGTTTGCCAGATACCAGATAATCAAAGTAGATACTGGAATAATCCGAGATCAGAATGTCCGTAGCCTTAAGCAGCTCATTGGTATCCACCGTTGCCGGAATATACTGTCCGGTCACACCCTGGGTATTTTTGATGTGGTAATACACGATCTGGTGAGGCTTCACAAACACCTGATAGACAGAAGTATCTACATTTTCTTCTATGGTACGGATCATCTTCTCATATGCATCCAGACTGGTATCCGGGCTGGAGTATTTGCTGCCCTTCCAGGTGGGAGCATAGAGGATCAGTTTCTTGTCCGGATCTGCTTCTATTCCCGCCATTTTCAGTTTCCGGAATACTTCTTCCCTTTCAGTGTGAAAATAGCTGTCGTTACGTGGCTGTCCGATTTCCAGAATGGTACCTGGATAAATCCCGCCCATTTTAAATGCGTTCTGATAGATTTCTGTCATAAAAGGATCTGGAGAGATCAGATAGTCTGCAGCCAGGAAATTTTTCACCGTATTTCCTGCACTGATCTTTCCAGCCGGAATATCAAATCCAATGGTCTTTAACGGAATGCCATGCCAGGTATCGATAAATACCTGCCCCTCTCTTTTTGTAAAATATCCGGGAAAGCTCACATTGTTTACCAGATATTTGGAAGTCGCCAGATATTCCCGGTATTCCAGAGACTGGAATCTGATAAATTTTACGTTTTTGTTTTCTTTATATGCTTCCATCCAGGGAGCATTATCCGAAAAGTCATCAATGACCCAGACATGGAGATATTCCTGAAACTCCGGCTGGGTCAGCAGATACTTAAAAATGGCATGCGGGCTGCAGGTCATACCCCTGCCCCCAAATGCCTCATATAAAATACATTTTTCTTTCAGCGGACTGTTCTCATAATAATCCGCATATTTTTGCCGGAGCTCTTCGGTAAGATTATAACGTGCCTCTTCCCTGGCTTCCTTAACAGCCTGGGCATAGGTATCCCTGCGGATTACCCTTTTCGCCAGCTTTTTCAGGTCATTCACGGTGATTTTCATCAATCACTCCCCCCTTTTCTTCGCTGTTACACGTTCAAACAGTCCGTCCCACTCTTTTACTGCTTTATCAATGGAAAAGTCATCTGATTTCGCAATGGCATTTGCAGACATCTGGCTCCGGAGCTCTTCGTCATGTGCGATCTTCAGCATTGCCTGAGCAAATTTATGGGGATCAAACGCCTCCGGAAGAAATCCTGTCTTTCCGTCATCAATGATCAGGTCCATGGCTCCCATATGATAAGCGATCACCGGAAGGCCGAACTCGAAAGCTTCCATGATTACCATTGGCCATCCCTCCCATCTGGAAGGAAGAAGGAAAACGGAAGAATTTAAATAATATTTCTCCGGTTCATTTGTATATCCTACGAAATGGACACGATCCTCCAGATGACGATTCTTCGCATCTGCCTTGATCTTCCCGAACAGCTTTCCATCTCCCAGAATATCCAGTTCCCATTCCGAATCCTCTTTGCAAAATTCCTCAAAGGATTCCATCATAAGATCCAGGCCCTTTGCATACACGAAACGGGTAGCCATAAGGAAACGTTTGGATTTCACATTACACTTTTTCTCACTTACAAAGCTTCGTGGATTGATCTTCACTTCGGTATCAATGCCTAGCTTCTCTTTATAATCCCGCTGGTCGTATTTGCTAAGGACGATGTACCGGTCCAGATTGGGCAGATACTCCTGCAGAAGACACTCCTGCTGCCAGAATACCACCGGCTTCACATGCAGATATCCATCATAACAGTTATGCTGCCAGCCAATGGTAGCTGCCTTTAAACGTGGAGCGATCATGCCAAGCCGCAGGCTTAAGGACGCTGTGGTAATGATCACATCATAGTCCTTGGAATTTAAATAATCCACCCATTTATCCCTTGTCTTCTTCGGGAAAATGGACTCTGCAAGCAGATCATTGAAACACTTTTTATTAAATATGCCAAATTTATCATTCAGCTTCTTCACCAGATATCGTTTGCAGAAAGCCGGATTGCGGTGTCTGTTTACAAAATAGTTATTGTCAATAAAGTCCACATCAATGTCTTCACTTAAATGGTACATGGTGCGGTCTTCCAGAAAACGGTCCTCATAGGTCATGATCGTTACATCATGCTCTTTCACCAGCTCATTTGCCAGAAGGGAAACCACACGCTTGGTTCCGCCAAGATCAAAGATTTTTGTCATCCAGATACATATTTTCATATCTTATACACCCCGCGTGGGGGCTTCCTCCTTCAATTTGGTGATCCTGTATCAGGGGTTAATGTGAAAGTAATCCAGTACCCGTTTGCAATAGCAGTCTGTTACATTATGGGTCTTCGCACGGACGCTGGCACGTTTTTCACGATAGTCGTCTTTGCCATTCTTTACATCCAGAACAAACTGTTCAAACTGCCGGACGTTGTAAATATGTTCTCCTGGCATGTATTCCAGAGGATTCTCAAATACCCAGCCTCTGGATTCTGTATATGCTTCATAGTCATCCAGGGTAAAACCAAGGGGCTTGTCAAGGAGCAGGTAATCAATTGCCACAGAGGAATAATCGGATACCAGTGCATCAGAACAGTTGATAAATTCATAAAGCTGCAGCCCGTTGTTTTCCAGATCCTGGTTCTCCAGATAAACGATATTCGTCAGCACATTTTCCCCGAAATCATAGGGAATCTGCAGATAGTGCTTCTTAATTACCACCAGCATATGGTTATCACGGCAGAAATCATTAAATGCCAGCAGACTCTCTTTGGTGTCCAGGATCGGGATATTAAACTCATTATTCAGGGTTTCCTCATTCAGTCTCTCACTGCTGGCGTGACGGTAGGTAGGCATCCACAGGATCAGCTTCTCGCTACCGGATTCCTTCAAAAGCTTCTCCCTGTATGCTCTTGCAGCATCACTTCCAGCCAGCATCTGGTCGTATCTTGGGTAGCCAAAGGCAAGAAGCTTCTTGGAGCTGCATCCGAAAAATTCCATTTTTGTCTTAATGAACACATCACCAGGTACCAGGCAATAATCAAAAAATACCTTACGGTTGTTCTTGTTTGCTTTATATCCGCATCCATGCCACAGATCAATAAAAGTCTGCCCCTTTCTTGCCATTCCGATCCAGTTGAATGCCTGGGTATAGAAGATATAACGGGAGGTAAGCGCATAGCGGTATGCAACTGCATGGCGGATGGTGCTGTGCTTTTTGAAGCCTTCCACGAATTTCACATTCTCTGTCTCGTATTTTTTGTACTTGGACGGATCGTGTACCAGCCAGACAAGCTCATATTTTTTATTGTAGCCATTGGCCACCATATAATCAAAAAGGGCACGGCCATTGTCTGTAAAATCATCATTTGTCTCAAAAAGGATCCGGTTTTCCACGATTGCAGGCGGAAACTTCTTCATCCTTCTGATTTTCCATTTATCATATATCACATAAGTTCCAAAAGCTCTCAGGGTCAGATACCGGTCATACATGCTCTTATCTTCCCCGATTTTGGAAAACATTTTAAATAATGTCTGTACTTTTCCCATTGTGGTAAACCTTTCTTCAGAGTCTGTTAAAAACTTTTGCAAACAGGTACTAGTACTCCGTCAGTTTCTCCCTCAGCATAGTGGATGAGGTATCTCTTGTATACGGAAGGTATACAAGCTTCGCGCCAAGCTCTGCCATCTCTTTACCAGTCCGCTCCCAACGCTCATTTCCTTTCCAGTCGTCTCCGATATAAATTTCATCAAAACGAATCTTATCCCAGATCACCTTTTTATCCAGCGTATCCGTAATGATCACTTCATCCACATACTTGATCGCGCGCACGATCTCGGCCCGCTCTTCCAGCGGAATGATCGGTTTCTTATGTTTATAGCTTTCCACAAGCTCATCTGTATTGACACCTACGATGAGATAATCACATCTTCTCTTGGCATTTTTGATCAGATTCAGATGACCAATATGGAACATATCATAAGTTCCCTGTGTATATCCGATTAATTTTCCCATTTTTTGTTCTCCCTTTTACAGCCCTGCTACTGGTCACAAACGCTCTCTGGCATTTCACTGTTTTTTGTATCTTTTATTTTTCCCACCTGTCAGTTACATTTTATATGGAAAGCTTCGCTGCCAGTCTGCTGCAGTAATTTTCTGCAGGATTGTGCATTACCGGCATCAGCTTCTCCCGCTCTTCCTGGTAAAGATCCTCCCCAGCTGCCACATGCTCCAGAAATGCCTCAATTCCTGGATAATCGTATATTTTCTCTCCAGGCATATAAATAAGGGGATTCTCAAATACAAAGCCTCTTTTCTCTTTATATGCCATAAAATCTTCCAGTACATATGCCATAGGTCTGTGAAGAAGCATAAAATCCACAGCTGCCGAGGAATAATCCGAGATCAGTCCGTCGCAGACACCCATCAGCTCTGCCAGCTGGATCCCGGCTTTTTCCAACATCTCTTCTGTCACATAACGTATGTTCGTAAGCTCTTTTTCATCCTCAGACCATTCAGTCTGAAGCGGGTGCTTCTTGATGATCAGAAGCATGTCCAGCATCTTCAGGTGCATGTCCAGCTTCTTCAGGTCATCCACTCCGGAAAGTCCAGGAAGCTGGTATGCCAGCTGGATCTCGCTCTCCCTGCAGCCCTTCAGATTACTTTTGCGGAAGGTAGGCATCCAGATCACAGCCTTGCCCTCTTCCCATCCGAATAGTCTTTTTAACTGCTCTTCTTTCCCAAGGGAAGGATGGAGCATCCAGTCATATCTTGGATAACCGATGGGCCAGATTTTCTCTTTTTCGCAGTTCCATGCCACAGATTTCGTCTGGACGAAGAGTGGTCCCGGAACCAGGCCATAGTCAAATCCCGATCTTGCCTTCTCACCGGAAGGTGCTGACAGCCCCTGCTCCGGTCCCTTATAACCACAGCCGTGCCACAGATTGATGATCTGTCTTCCCTCACAGCCATAATCTAACAAATCCTGGGTATTATGGGAAAAGAAAAAATAACGGGCAGTAGCCGCATAATAATAGGCCCTGCAGCTATTCCAGCCATAGTGGTTCTCTGCTGTGACAAATTTCACATTCTTATATTTCACATTTCGGAATTTACGGACATCCGACACCAGCCAGATGATCTCATATTTTTCATTATAACCCATTTTTATGAGATAATCAAAAAATGCCCTTGGATTATCTGTAAAATCCAGGTTTTCCCTGTTTTTAAAAACAAGCCGGTTCTCTTTCACCCTACAGAAGCGTGCAGCTCCCCTGCCTATCAGCTGTTTCTCCACTTTAGTAAGTACTCTTGCCCCATAATGAAGCACAAATCCGGAAATTCCCTGTTCTTTTAGTATTCTTTTTCCTGCTTCTTTTGACATTTTTTATTCCTCATTCTTCAGGCTTCATCCTTTTCTTTTTCCTTCTTTATGCTTTCTATTTTATACAGCACACTCTATACCTCATAGCTGGATTTCTCCGGAAGTATTTTATTAAAAGCCCGAATTACTTTATCTCGTGTTTCCTCGAAATTCTTCAGTCTGTCATCATCATTGATACAGATCATTTTATGGGACTGTTTCTCCATAGTTTCATAAAGCTTGTCATCATCCCGGCCCATAACGCAGAACTGTCCGAAAGACGGGGACTGGGGCTCATAATTTCCCTCCATGCACTGCCAGTGCTTGATCACATACTGGTTCACATAATAAATGGAGCGGAAACGGTTATGACAGAGCCGGTCAAGCCGTTCTCCTTCTGCTTCCCACACCTTTTCATAGGAACTTTTCAAAAATGGACTTGGCATATGGGTATATTTAAACCCGGAAAATTCCTGATAAGGGAGCATCAGGATATTCCGAAGCAGCATCTTGCCATATGCAGGACTGAACCACTTTTTCCAGGTACGGCGGATCACTTCTTTTTTCTGGAAATGCATATTGATAAGTGCCGTATCGTTAAGCAGGATATGGGCAAAGGGATCGTCTATATTGTCCTGGGCTATCGCTGTCTCAATACAGCAATCCCTTGGCAGTCCGTTTTTGAAAAAATCCTCTGGCTGTACAGGACTGATCAGGAAAGTGTCATCATTGAAATAAACAAAATGTTCGGAAAGACCTTTGATTCGGTGAAGGTTCAGTTCGATGGGATGACTGCTGAAGGTAGGAAGATATTCCGGCTTCATAAATTCCTCATGACGAATCACGGAAAGCCTGGGGTTGGAAAGCTTCAGCCAGCCTGGAATATGCCCGCATGTCACAAAATAGATATGATTTACCCAGGGTGCAAATTTTTCCACACCTCTGAACCAGTACTGCAGATTATCCCAGTCCCGGTAACGGCTTGCATTGCCGGCATCTTTATCCAGACTGTATTTTCGCCTCTCCTTCAGCCATGTCTCATCCTGGCCATCTACCCACAAAAGCACAAAATCAATTTTGTTTTCCATGCTGTTCTCCCTGTTTCTTATACAATTCCAGCAGCTTTCCAGCTTCCTGATGAATATCAAAATGCGCAGCCATTAGGAACCGGGCTGCGTTTTCCTTCTCTTCCCTGCCATTTTTCGCATAGGCAAGAACTGCATCCGCCCATTTTTCATCACTTTCTTCCAGGGAAAGTCTGCATACTTTTTCCTTTAATAATACAGCTTCTTCTGTGATCTCACTGGAAATCACACAGGGCAGTCCGCTTGCCTGTGCTTCTAACAAAGTGAACGGGAGACCTTCGAATAAAGAGGGAAACAGAAATACATCCATGGCGCTCAGATATTTCTCCACGTCCGGGCACACGCCTGCGAAGATCACTTTTTCCAGAATGCCCAGCTGCTTAAACTGCCCACAGATCTTTTCTTTTAATTCACCGTCTCCGATGAGACAAAGTCTGGCTGTCGGCTCTTTTTTCTGAATTTCATAAAAAATACGCACAATAGCTTCATGATTCTTCTGCACCTGGAATCTGCCAACATGACCTACCAGAATGCCCTCCCGGATTCCAAGCTGCTGCCGTATTTTCTCCCTGTTTTCCTGGGAAAAGCTGTATTTCCTGGTATCTATAGCATTCGATACCACTGTCACTTCCCCTTTTTCGAAAGCAGTATCTCCAAACAGCCATCTGCCTGCTGTTTCTGAGCATGCCAGCTTCATATCCGCATAGCGGTTCAGCCTGGGGCGGTTCCATCTGTCCATCAGCTTCCGGATAAGCCCGGGAGCTGACGCATTGTGGGAATGGGCGATCACTTTCCCCACTCCTGCCTGCTTTGCAAGGCGAAGAGGTACGATATTCGCAGCGGAAAGCATATTCACATGTACAATGTCATACTGCTCTTTTTGCAAAAGCCCCTTAAAAGCCTTCACATAACCGAAATAATCCTTTTTCACATTTGGAACATAAAATACTCTTCCACCAAGCTTCAGGATTTCCTGTTCATATGCAATCGTTCCATACATGGAAACGAAATCGAAGGTAATACCCTGCTTCGACAATTCCCGGAAGTAATTCATTACAAATGCTTCCATGCCCCCAGGATTATTCCCCAATCCTACCTGCAGAATCTTCATAATCTTCCTCTTTTATTTTTTCATCAGATATCCAATAAGCTTGTTATAGCCGCAATATTTCCGAAAGATATCCAGAATGATTCCCATTCCAAGTGATATCACCAGAATCACCACCGGTACCAACCAGAAATAACGTACTGACCACACATATCTGCCCAGATAGTCTCTCACAAATGTATGTATCAGCCAGATATACAAAGAATATTTTCCCAGAAAGCCAAACAGTCTTTTCACCCAGGAAATTCTGAATACATACTCTTCCAGAAACAGGATCACAATAAAGGGAACCATTGCATAATGATATTCCCAGAATACTTTCAACGGAATTTTGTTATAACTCCACACACCAAAAACAACCAGAAACAACGTTAAAACAAATTTAATCCCATTGCTTACTTTTGGTTTCATCCCAATCTGCCAACTGTGAAACTGCTCAAATACAGATTGTTCACAGGCCAGCATTCCCAAAACGAATACAGGCAAAAAGGAATATGCAGCTGTTCCACCAGGAAATCCAATCCCAGCTATACGTGGAAACAGAAAAACCAGAAGCAGGGTAATTGTCCCACCCAGCTTGCGTATCAGATAAGCCAGAACCGGAACCAGAACAATGAAAACAACAGCAGCTCCCATATACCACCAGGCTCCCCGCAATGTTTTCGTTCCAAACAAATTGGAAACACCCACACAGTCCAGAACCACATTTACAAGCTTTTCCAGCCGGTTACTTCCCCACTTTGAGAAATTTATTTTTCCCACAATTGCCATGAGAATGTAAGCAATCACTGCAACAAACCAATAGCCAGACAAGGTAGAAATCAAATGTGTTTTCACCCAGCCAGATATCTTCTCTCTTCTTTTTTCCTCTCCCAGCTTCCTGTAACCATACATAAGACCATAACCAGAGACGAACGCAAAAAGAGCCACACATATCTTCGCCCACTGCGCAAGCCCAACTACCTGCGTTTCTGTAAATAATGGTGAAAAAACGGGCGTATATCTGGCAAATTTGTCTGCTGAACGGAAACAATGATGAAATACCATTAAGAATACCGCGATGCCTTTTAGTGCCAGGGATTCATCTCTGGTCAAAACCTTTTTCATAATCAGCCACCTATCATCTCACTGTATTGTTCCGCGATCGGATCAATATCCCCATATGCGATCAGCTGTCCTTTTTCCAGGATCATTGCCTTATTGCAAAGACGCTTCACCTGCTCCAGGGAATGGGATACGAAAAGCACAGTGACTCCGGAATCAAACATACTGAGGATCTTATTTTCACTTTTCTTTCGGAATTTGGCATCACCTACAGAAAGAACCTCATCCAGAATCAGAATCTTCGGCTCAACCACTGTAGCGATTGCAAAGCCCAGTCTGGATTTCATACCGGAAGAGTAATTCTTCACAGGCACATCCATAAACTTCTGGAGTTCAGAAAATTCTACGATCTCATCGTATTTGCTGTCAATAAATTTCTTGGTATATCCAAGCATTGCACCGTAAAGATAAATGTTCTCTTTACCTGTGTACTGGGGATCAAAACCTGCGCCCAGCTCCAGAAGAGGAACGATCTTACCATGTTTGTCCACATGTCCCTCAGTCGGCTTAAACACACCTGAAATCACCTTCAGAAGAGTACTTTTTCCTGCTCCGTTCAGTCCCAGGATACCCACACGGTCCCCCTTCTCCACGGTGAAGCTTACGTTTTTTAAAGCCCAGAACTCATTGTACTGGATTTCTCTTTTGATTGTCTTAAATATATAGTCTTTTAAGCTGTCAACTTTCTCACGGCTTAAGCTGAATTTCATACTAACATTATCAACTTCTATAGCTGGCTTACCCATATTTTCTCCTTAAATATACAGAATAAAATTGTCCTGTTTCTTCTTAAAGCATACAAGTCCGATGATGGTGATCATCACGCTGAACGCAGTTGCATAAATAACATATGGCGCATACATCGGTTCTCCGAATATTGCAGAACGGAAAATCTGGATGTTGCAGTACAGCGGGTTAAATTTCAGGATCCAGGCCCATCCACTTTTTAACAGCTTACTTGGATAATAGAAAATCGCACAGGTGTACATGATCAACATCAGTCCAACTGTCCAGAGATATTCAATGTCCCTGAAAAATACTCCGATGGTTGCAAGGAACATTCCGCTTCCGTAGGCTAAAATCAAAATCAGGATCAGTGCGACCGGAGCCTGAAGCAGATAAATAGTTGGCTTCACACCAAGAATAACACTTACGATTCCAAGTACCAGCAGGGAAATCAGGAATATAACATAGTTATAGATAACTGCTGAAAGTGGATACAGGTACTTCGGCACATACACTTTTTTGATCATTGCCGAGTTCGAACGGATGGACTTCAACGCCGCTTTGGTCGCATTGGAATAAAAAGTATACAAAAGACGTCCTGAAAGAATATACACAGGGAATGTCTTATCTGTATTTCCATACAGGGTTCCAAATACGATTGTCAGTACTACCATGGAAAGCAATGGCTCTAACATAGACCATAAAATACCAAGGTAGGAACGACGGTATTTCAGCTTGATTCCTTTTTTTACCAGCTCACTTAAAAGGAACTGATACTGTCTGAGATTATCAAAATATTTCTTCATATTCACTCCATTGTATTTTTGTAACTGTATTTGGCTTTTCTAACAGATCCCAGATATCTGGAACTTTTGCTCGAAAAACCAACCTGTATTGTAACATACTCTTCTAATGGTTGCAATATGGGGATTTACAGCCTATTTTCCCTATTTTTGTTTTGCTCTTATTCTAAAAGTCCTCTTTACCATTCCAGATTTTTACTTGCATCAATAGTCATATGATAAGCTTCTGCGTAAGAGATTCCTGTTTTTCTGCAGATTTCTGCCAGACTTTCATACTCCGGATAACACTTCTGGGCGCCTTCCGGTCCGCATACTTTCACTTCTACTTCCCCGAACGGGATCATTACCTTTATTTTTTTCCTTGGTAAAATGGTGCGTTCCATTCTCACCCTGCGAATTCCTATGCTGGTGGTTTCTGCAAAAATAAGAGCTTCCATTCCAGGGATATCTTCTTCTTTACAGATTACTGTGAGCAGCCATGCCGGACGGTTTTTCTTCATATATACAGGTGTATAATGGACATCTCTTGCTCCTGCCTCGAACAGTTTTTCCATAACAAAGCCAAGGACTTCACCGCTGCAGTCGTCAATATTGGTTTCCAGTTTATAGATGTAATCGGCAGTTTCTTTTGAGGCTTCTACAGACTTACTTCTCTCTTCGGCCTGAATCAGCATGGCGCGGAGAATTCCGGGGCATTCATAGGTCCGCTTCCCGGCACCAATACCTGTTTTTTCGATCATAAAATTCTCTGGCAGTTTATCTGTAGTCCGTATTGCTGCCACGATTGCAGCTCCTGTAGGCGTAACCAGTTCCCCTTGTACCTGGGTAATTTTCACATTCAGTCCTGTCTGCTGTACAATATTGGCAACAGCCGGAACAGGGACGGGCAAAATGCCGTGCTGGCAGCGGATCGTACCGGTTCCTTCATATAATACTGGCACGATCACCTCGGTAATTCCAAGATTGTCCAGGCAGACTGCTGCTGACAGAATATCCACAATGGAATCCACAGATCCAACTTCATGGAAATGCACCTCTTCCACCGGAACATTGTGGGCCTTTGCCTCTGCTTTAGCCAGAATTTCAAAAATAGCAAGTGCTGTTTTCCTGGCACCACCTGTCATCTTCGCGCTGTTGATGATCTGGCGGATCTCATTCATGCCACGGTGCTGGTGCGGGTGATGATGTTCATGACTGTGTTCCTCTACATGGCTGTGTACGCGTTCATCACTATGTTCCTCTTCGTGGTCATGCCCGTATTCATGGCTATGTTTCCTTTCATGGCCATGCAGATACTCCATATCATGGTCATGTCCATCCAGCTCTTTATCCAGAATCACATCAAAATCACAGGCATCAATCCCGGACTTCTTCACCCTGCTTACTTTTATCTCAAATCCCTGTACCGGAAGGCTTTCCAGCACATCCATCAGCACCTTCTGGTCCGCTCCAAGATCCAGAAGTGCTGCTACTGTCATATCTCCGCTGATTCCGGAGTAACACTCCAGATATAATGATTTTCCCATAATTCTCCTCAACTGTTCATCCGTATAATACAAGTTTCATTTATTTTCCAAGAGCCAGCCGGTTCATCTGGGTTGCCAGATACCCCGCACCATATCCATTGTCGATATTCACCGTTGCAATTCCATTTGCACAGGAATTGATCATGGTAAGAAGTGCCGACAATCCGTGGAAATTGGCCCCATAGCCAACAGAAGTAGGCACTGCGATCACCGGTCTGCTCACAAGCCCGCCCATCACACTGGCCAGGGCTCCCTCCATACCGGCAACTGCCACCACACAATTGGCGTCCTGGATGGTATCCAGCCTGGAAAACAGTCTGTGCATGCCACTGACACCTATATCATAGATCCGTTCCACATGGGTTCCAAAGTATTCTGCTGTCTGCGCAGCCTCCTCTGCCACCGGAATGTCCGCAGTACCGGCTGTGCACACAGCAACTTTTCCCTCATGAAGCTTATCTGGCTTCTCAATCTTCAAAATTCTGGAAATAGGGTCATACTGAACCTGGGGATATTTTTCCCGGACCAGTTCATACTGTTCCTTCGAGGCTCTCGTTCCCAGCACCTCCCCCTCTTCCAGATACAAACGCTCAAAAATCCGCAGCAGATGCTCATCCGCTTTATTACTACAGTAAATAACCTCTGCGAAACCGGTGCGGGCCTTTCTCCCCGTATCCAGCTTGGCATAATCCATTTCCTTATAGCCATCCTGACGAATCAGGTTTTCTGCTGCTTTCGGGGAGAGTTCCCCTTTTTGGACCTGTGCAAGAATCTCTTCTAATGTCATCTATAAACTCACTCCCTGCAATTTCATTTATAATTGGTCACCGTTCTAAAGTCTGGTAACCATAATCGTTAATTGACACAATTATAACGTTTTCTTTGCTTTTATTCAACCCATACTAAACGGACATGTCTGCTTTCGCAGACATCACCATGAATGAAAGTCTAGCCTGTTTATATAAAAAAATCCTGCCTCATTTAAAGAAGCAGGATTTTCGCTTAATTTGTCTGTCATAAGTTTCCAAACAGATCCATTTACTTTTTAAACAGCTTTATTTACTCTTTGCAGCCTTCTTATCCCCAAGGAAACCAATGGAGGTCACACAGATCAGCTTATCAAAGATCATGAACATAGCTGGTAAGATGAACAATACAACTACCATACTGATGATCGCACCACGCGCAAGCAGAGTACAGATAGAACCGATCATCTCAACCTGTGAATAACAGGAAACACCGAATGTTGCAGCAAAGAAGCTGAGTCCACTGCTGATGATGGACGGCATGCTGGTCTTATGGGCAATGCTGATTGCTTCCATCTTATTCTTGCCATGCTGTCTCTCTCTCTGATAACGGGTTGTCATCAGAATCGCGTAATCCACGGTAGCACCAAGCTGGATAGCACCAATAACGATACTTGCAACGAACGGAAGGCTGATTCCCTGATAGAACGGGATCGCCATATTTACAAAAATCGCGAACTCAATAACCGCAACCAAAATAATAGGAAGGGAAATTGATTTAAAGATGATCATGATGATCAGGAAAATAGCTCCAATGGAAATTACATTTACACGAACCAGGTCGGCATCTGTGGTATCCTGAAGGTCCTTCATAAGTGGAGCTTCACCAATTACCATTGCAGTATCATCATATTTCTTAACGATCTCATCAATAGCCTTGATCTGTGCATTTACCTCATCTGTAGCAGAACCATACTCGGAGCATACAAATGCAAGTTCATACTGGTCACCTTTGAAAATGCTCTTAAGATCATCCGGGATCATGGATTCCGGAACAGTCGGTCCGATCAGGGAATTCATACCCAGACTCCATTTTACACCATCGACCTCATCGATCTCATTTAACATGTTCTGTTTCTGTTTGGAATCCATATTCTTATCTATCATAATCATATGGATATTTCCAACTGCGAAGGTCTTCTGCAGCTCATCATTTGCAATGTTACACTCCAAAGTGGATGGAAGAGATTCTGCAATGTTGTAATAAATCTGTGTGTGATTGTTTCCATAAATAGCAGGGAACAGAAGCACCAGGAAAATCACAGTCCATGCTTTATAATGCTTTGTAATAAAAGCGGACGGCTTATCCATTTTGCTGAACAGAAGCTTATGCTGTGTCTTTTCAATTGGCTTGTCAAAGAACAATACCAGCGCAGGAAGAATCGTTACACAACAGATAACACCAATAACAACTCCCTTCGCCATAACAATACCAAGGTCACGTCCAAGGGCAAAAGTCATAACACAAAGTGCAACGAAACCGGCCACTGTGGTAACAGAGCTTCCTGCTACAGACTTAAAGGTATTGGCAATGGCATGACCCATGGCACGGTCTTTTTCTCCAGGGAAACGCTTTTTGTTTTCTTCATAGCTGTTCAGAAGGAAAATGGAATAATCCATTGTAACTCCAAGCTGAAGTACAGCAGTAAGTGCCTGCGTAATATAGGAAGTCTCTCCTAAGATGATGTTGCTTCCCAGGTTATAAAGAATTGCAAGACCGATACTAAGCAGGAACAAAAACGGAACTACAAAAGATCCGCTTGTCAGCTCCAGAACGATCAGACTGAGTACTGCTGCAATCACAACGTAAATTGGCAGCTCCTGCATGGCGATGTTCTTGATATCCGTAACAACACCTGTCATACCGCTTAAGAAACACTGCTCATTGGCAATCTTACGAAGCTCTGTGATAGCCTCCATGGAGCTGTCTGAAGACGTGGTATTGTCAAACAGTACCAGCATCATGGTAGCATCCCCGTTTATAAATACCTTTCTGTATTTCTCAGGAATCATCTCTACCGGAAGGGTAATGTCTGCTACATCATCATACCAGAGAACATCTTTCACGTGTTCCACTTCGCTGAACTTATCTTCCAGCTTCTGGACATCCTTCATATCCATATTCTCCACGATTACCATGGAAAAGGCGCCCATTCCAAACTCATCAACCAGAATATCCTGTCCTTTCACAGTCTCAAGGGTATCTGGCAGGTAACTTAACAGATCATAATTAACTCTCGTCTCTGCGATTCCGATCACAGACGGGATTACCAGCAAAAGTCCGATAAGAAGAACCAGGACTTTATGCTTGGCTATCCATTTTCCTACTTTGACCATTGATGTCATCTCCTTAACTCATTTCTTTCGTACTATAGTATAAACCAAAATGACCAATAGTCAATATTTTTTTTGACAAAAATGAAAAATAGTCATTTTTCTCAAAATCCGATCAAAACGCCAACAATTTTTACCAAAAATGCCGCAATCCATGCGATCACACACTGGCCAACCACAACTCCTGCTGCCCATCTTCCACCAAGTTCACGCTTCACGGAAGCTATGGCAGCAACGCAAGGTGTGTATAAAAGACAGAAAACCAGAAGGCTGATTGCTGCCAGCGGAGAAAGCACCTGTACAAGGGCTGCAGTGCTTCCAAACAAGATAGACAACGTGGAAACCACGCTCTCCTTTGCCATAAATCCGGTCACAAGTGCTGTGGAAAATCTCCAGTCTCCGAAGCCAAGCGGCTTGAATACCGGCGCGATGATTCCCGCCACAACAGCCAGAATACTGTCTTTGGAATCTGTCACAATATTCAGATGCAGATCAAAAGTCTGTAAGAACCAGATCACGATCGTTGCGACAAAAATAACCGTAAATGCTCTCTGCAGGAAATCCTTTGCCTTTTCCCAAAGAAGCTGTCCTACATTCTTCGCGCCAGGCAGACGGTAGTTTGGAAGTTCCATAACGAAAGGCACTGCCTCCCCTTTGAAAAGTGTTTTTCCAAAGATCAGCGCCATCAGGATTCCCATGATAATTCCGCCAAAATAAAGTGACACCATCACCAGTGCCCCATATTTCGGGAAAAAAGCAGCTGTGAAAAAGGCATATATTGGAAGCTTTGCCGAGCAGCTCATAAACGGAGTAAGGAGAATGGTCATCTTACGGTCCCGCTCAGAGGGCAAAGTTCTGCTGGCCATAACGCCAGGCACGGTACAGCCAAAGCCTACCAGCATCGGTACAATGCTTCGTCCGGAAAGTCCGATCTTACGGAGCAGCTTATCCATCACAAAGGCAACCCTTGCCATATATCCGCTGTCCTCCAGAAGTGACAGGAAGAAAAACAAGGTTACAATGATGGGCAAAAAGCTGAGCACACTTCCCACACCGTTAAAAATACCGTCAATTACAAGTGAATGAAGCACACTGTTTACATTCCATGCCACCATCGCCTGATTCACCACATTACAAAGCCAGGTAATTCCCATATCCAGAAGATTCGAAAGTCCCTGTCCGATCACGCTGAAGGTAAGCCAGAAGACCAGCGCCATAATGCCTGCAAAACATGGGATCGCCGTATATTTTCCTGTGAGGATCTTATCCATACGCTGGCTTCTTAAATGTTCTTTGCTTTCATGAGGCTTAATCACCGTCTCATCGCAGACCTTCTCTATGAAATCAAAACGCATGTGCGCAATTGCAGCAGACCTGTCAAGACCACGCTCTGTCTCCATCTGCTTCACAATGTGCTCCAGAGTTTCCTTCTCATTCTGATCAAGTCCCAGTTTTTCCAGGATCAGCTCATCTCCCTCTGCAAGCTTGCTGGCAGCAAAACGCACCGGAATGTCTGCCTGCTGGGCATGGTCCTCGATCAGATGCATGATACCGTGAAGGCATCTGTGTACAGCCCCGCCATCGTCGTTTGCATCGCAGAAGTCAAGGCGTTTCGGCCTCTCCTGGTATTTTGCCACATGGACTGCATGAGCCACCAGCTCATCGATACCCTCATTCTTCGCCGCAGAAATAGGCACCACCGGAATCCCCAGTGCCTCCTCCATCTGGTTCACCAGCACAGAGCCGCCATTCTGCCTTACTTCATCCATCATATTCAAAGCCAGTACCATAGGCACATCCAGCTCCATCAGCTGCATGGTCAGATACAGATTACGCTCAATATTGGTCGCATCTACTATGTTGATGATTCCCTTTGGATGCTGCTCCAGGATAAAATTACGGGTGACGATCTCCTCGCTGGAATACGGAGACATGGAATAAATTCCTGGCAGATCCGTTACCAGGGTATTCTTTTTCCCACGGATGGAGCCATCCTTCCGGTCTACTGTTACACCAGGAAAGTTACCCACATGCTGGTTGGAGCCGGTCAGCTGATTGAACAAAGTCGTCTTCCCGCAGTTCTGGTTTCCAGCCAGGGCAAAGGTAAGAAGTTCACTCTCCGGAAGCGGATGCTCATCTGCCTTTTCGTGATATTTGCCGCCCTCTCCAAGTCCCGGATGGGGAATCGCTTTGGAACGTTTCTTTGGCTTTATTTCCTTCGCATCTCTTACATTATCAATTTCAATCTTCGCTGCATCTGCAAGGCGCAGCGTCAGCTCATAGCTGTGGATCCGCACTTCTACAGGATCCCCCATCGGTGCATATTTCACCATGGTCACATCTGCCATAGGGATGATTCCCATATCCAGAAAATGCTGTCTTAATGCGCCCTCTCCACCAACAGCCGTAACTGTGGCAGTTTTCCCAATGGGAAGTTCTTTTAATGTCATTTCTATTTTTCCTCTTTTCCCATATGTATGATGTCAGGAATCGTTCCGCAGGTGCGTTACTCTCCTGGCATTTTGTTTTTTAATGATAAAGATTATCATTAATATTACAAAAGTTAGTTTATTCTAATATTTTGAAGATGTCAATATTATTGAGAAAAATTATTGACAAACCTGTCCTCATCTGATAAAGTTACCACACAAGGTTTCCCCGTGAGGGAGTAGCAAGCGTATCAGATGCTTTTTTCCAAAAGGCAGCTGTCACGTGGCAAGTCAACATACCGACCGTATGAATGTTATCATTGTACCGTATGCATAATATAGCTTTTCGATCTGGCTTGCATTAAATTGCGAGACTCATGTATAACTTTACGCTATACATGGAGTTTGTCCTTTTTTAGAATGAATGTAGATGACCCATATATAGCCCATGGTTATATACTGGGTCTTTTTTCGTGCCATGGATTGTTCAGCAGTTTTCTGACCTTTTGACCCTGGCATCCCCAAATAATACTATGGAGGAATATAAAAAATGAGTTACAGTTTTGTCTTTTTTCTGAACAGCGCTCTTCTGGGCGTCGGACTTGCGATGGATGCATTTTCAGTTTCTCTTGCCAATGGGCTCCATGAACCGAAAATGCGCATCCGGAAAATGTGCAGTATCGCCGGTGTTTTCGGTGCCTTCCAGGCATTCATGCCAATGGCCGGCTGGCTGTGCGTCCACACTATCGTAGAGTACTTCAAAGCCTTTGAAAAATTCATTCCCTGGATTGCCCTGATCCTGCTGGGTTACATCGGCGGTTCCATGCTGGTAAACGGAATCCGTGGAAACGGCGAGGATGAAGAAATTCCCGGCGTAGGTCCGAAAGCGCTTTTTATCCAGGGAGTTGCCACTTCCATCGACGCTCTGTCTGTTGGCTTCACCATTTCCGAATATGACTGGCTTATGGCTCTTGTCTGTTCCCTGATCATTGCCGTGGTTACCTTTTTTATCTGCATGGCAGGCTTATCACTGGGAAAACGCTTCGGGACAAAGCTTTCCACCAAAGCCGATATCCTTGGCGGTGTGATCCTGATTGCCATCGGACTGGAAATTTTTATCAGTAATCTGTTTTAAATTATTTCTTATAAAAAGAGCTTTCAATATATCTATTTATTTGCACAATAGATAATTGAAAGCTTTTTTGAACAAATGCATACTAGAGCACGTTTGAAAAAGGCTCTAAACCGATGTATCTGCTACCGCATGATAATGTACCCACAGTAGATCAGATAGGCTGCTGCCATGATAATTCCTTCTCTACGGCTGATTTTTCTTCTGGTTCCTGCAAAGCTCCATACAAGTACTGTAAAGACCATAAGGATCACAATATCAATGATATTTTCCCGGATCAGACCTACCGGACTGATAGTTGCCGAAATTCCCAGAACCATTAAAATGTTAAAAATATTGGAACCAACCGCATTTCCAACTGCCATGTCTACTTCATTTTTTCTTGCTGCAACGATGGAGGTCACCAGCTCCGGAAGAGAAGTTCCCACTGATACAATAGTAAGTCCCACCAGCGTCTGGCTCATTCCAAGCTCAATGGCAATCCTGCTGGCCGTATCCACTGTAAGATCTCCGCCAAAAGCAATGGCAGCTGCGCCAATGATAAGAAAGAGAATGCTTTTTCCATAAGAAACCTCTTTCATATTTTCACATTCTTCTACACCTTCCACTTCAACCTTCTGTCCGGCTGCCCTTGCTTTCATTGCGCTACGCACCATTGTAAAAATATAACCGGCAAACAGCAGCAGAAAAATAATTCCATCCACATGTCCTAAGGTCATACCTGCTTTATCGCCAAGCCCCAGGATTCCCAGAACCAGCAGTAACAGTGCACAGCCAAGAGATAATGGGATATCTCTGGTTATTGTAGATTTCTGCACCATGATCGGTGTCAGGATGGAACAGACACCGATTACAAACATCAGATTAAAAATATTAGAGCCTACCACATTACTCACTGCAAGCTCATTGTTCTGTACCAGGGAAGCCGTTACACTGACTGCTGTCTCCGGCAGTGAGGTTCCCATTGCCACAATGGTAAGTCCAATGATAATAGACGGAACCTTTAATTTCTTCGCAATACTGGAGCTTCCCTCCACGAACAGATCAGCGCCTTTTACAAGAAAGGCAAATCCTACTACCAGAAGCAGAACTACCGCTGCTACTGGAAGACCATTAATAAAATTCTCCATAATCTTCTCCTTTTTCCTAAACGGATATGTCTGCTTACGCAGACGCCACCATGATTGAAAGTCGATTGTGACCCGCCCTTGGCGCTCCCACAATCAACCATAGTAGTTACATTCTGTGAGGGAATAAAATCAGCCGGACTTTGGCTCGTTGCTCACGTAAACAAAAAGACTCATGTATGCTCTTTAAAAAGCATACATGAGTCTCATTCTTTAAGATTTGCCAGGCACTGTCAAAATCCAATGCCGCGACTGTTGACAAACCACGCTGCTGCGCGAACTACTCCCTCACGAACTTTATATGTGGGATTACTATATCAAATTGTTTTCATTCCGTCAAGACTTATTTAATCAATCCTCTTCAATATGCTCACGTCCCTGATCCATAATGGTCCGCACATGTTCATCTGCCAGGGAATAAAAAACAGATTTTCCCTCTCTCCGGCTCTTTACCAGTTTATTCTGCTTCAGAATACGAAGCTGATGGGAAATGGCAGATTGTGTCATATTTAAGACCTTCGCCAGATCGCACACGCAGACCTCTGCTTCAAAAAGCACAAACAGAATCCGGATTCTGGTAGAATCTCCGAACACTTTAAATAATTCTGCCAGATCATACAATTCATTTTCTTCTGGTATTGTATCATTTACGATCTGAAGCAGATTCTCATGGATTTCCCCACACTCACAGGTTTCAATCTCTTTATCCAAATCTTTTTTCATTTCATCAACACCTCATTACAGACTCAGGGAGCTGCTCTTAGCTCCCTGTAAACATCTCTTTTCCTAAACATCTCTTTTCCTATCAAAGATTCTTCACAAACAAGGTACGGATGGCATTCAGCACTGCAAGCACCATTACTCCCACATCTGCAAAAATCGCAACCCACATGTTTGCTATACCAAGCGCTCCAAGCACCAGGCAGATCAGCTTGACTCCGATTGCAAAATAAATATTCTCGTATACAATACGCATACATTTTTTCGCTATACGGATTGCTTTGGCAATCTTAACAGGATCATCATCCATAAGCACCACATCCGCTGCTTCAATCGCAGCATCAGAACCAAGGGCACCCATGGCAATTCCTACATCTGCTCTTGAAAGAACCGGTGCATCATTGATTCCATCACCAACAAAGACAAGCTTCTCTTTCTCCTGCTTATTTGCCAGCAGCTCCTCAACCTTGGAAACCTTATCTGCCGGAAGAAGCTCACTGTGCACTTCCCCGATTCCAAGCTCTGCTGCCACTGCCTCTGCCACCTTCTTCGAATCACCGGTAAGCATAACGGTCTTGGCAATACCTGCTTTCTTCAGATTCTCTATCGCCTCTTTAGCATGCGGCTTAACAATATCGGAAATCAGAATGTGACCTGCATATTTTCCATCCACAGCCATATGCACAACCGTTCCTACATGATGGCACTCTTTATATGCAATACCAAGGCGGTTCATCAGCTTGGTATTACCTGCTGCAACCTGTACTCCATCTACTTTTGCAACAACACCATTTCCGCCGATTTCTTCAATATCCGTCACACGGTTACGGTCAATGGGCTTCCCATATGCTTTCTGAAGGCTTTTGCTGATGGGATGGGAAGAGGAACACTCTGCATAAGCTGCATATTCCAGCAGCTTCTCGTCTTCCATCTCGTTATGATGGATGCCGCTTACCTCGAAAACGCCCTTTGTCATAGTTCCAGTTTTATCGAATACCACGATTTTTGCCTGGGAAAGGGTTTCCAGATAGTTGGAGCCTTTTACCAGGACTCCCTGGTTGCTGGCACCACCGATTCCTGCAAAAAAGCTAAGCGGAATACTGATCACAAGAGCACACGGGCAACTGATTACCAGGAACGTAAGGGCACGGTAGATCCAGTCTCCCCACTCTGGGGAAAGCCCCATAAACAACATTCTGCAAAGTGGCGGCAACACTGCAAGCGCCAAGGCGCTGTAGCAGACAGCCGGTGTATAATACTTGGCAAATTTGGAAATAAAGTTCTCAGATCTGGATTTCTTGGAACTGGAATTCTCTACCAGATCCAGGATCTTGGAAACTGTGGACTCCCCAAATTCCTTTGTGGTACGGATTTTCAGCACACCTGTCATATTGATGCATCCACTGATGACCTCTTCTCCAGCACGCGCATCTCTTGGAAGGCTCTCTCCGGTCAGGGCACTGGTGTTTAAAGTAGAGGTTCCTTCTTCTATGATTCCATCAATCGGAACCTTTTCTCCCGGCTGAACCACAATGACAGTTCCAACTTCCACTTCATCCGGATCCACTTTTTCCAGCTTGCCATCCTGCTCAATGTTCGCATAATCCGGACGGATGTCCATCAACTCACTGATATTTCTCCTGCTCTTTCCAACTGCATAGCTCTGGAAAAGCTCACCGATCTGATAAAACAGCATAACCGCTGTACCTTCCTGGTAATCCCCAAGAGCAATCGCTCCAATAGTGGCAACTGCCATCAGAAAGTTTTCATCAAATACCTGCCGGTTCTTAATTCCCTTAAATGCTTTTTTCAGAATGTCATAACCGATCACCAGATATGGGATCATGTACAATGCCATTCTAAAATAGCCTTCTACAGGAATAAAATGCAAAAGAACCAGAAGTACTATGGTAACAATGATTCTGACCAGAACTTTTTTCTGCTTCTTATTCATACTTTTACACATGCCCTGGGGCATGGCCTCCTTTTTGTATATTTGTAACTATCAGGCCCGGCATTTGTCTTTGCTTTAATCCAGGCATTGTTCTGAGCTTTCGTCCAAATTTTCCGCTCTCATACTGCAGCAATCCGCTTCTTTGATACAATTACGGATTCTGGCTGCAATGTCCAGACAGCCTAAAGCGTGTTTGAAAAAAGCTCTGGAGCCTGGAGCACTGCAGCTTTTCTTCTTATTACTATCGCTGTATCCAGCATTTTTTCTTATAAGAAGATTTCGCAGTCATCCTCCACCTTCTTACAGTTCTTCAGAACTTCCTGCATAACACTCTTCGGCTCCTGTCCATCTTCAAACTCAACGATCATCTTCAGAGTCATGAAGTTCACAGTTGCATCCTTCACACCAGCTGTGTTCTTAGCAGCTTCCTCCATCTTGTTTGCACAGTTCGCACAGTCAACGTCGAGTTTGTAAGTTTTTTTCATGGTAGTGATCTCCTTTTTGAAAATGTTCTCTTTTTCATATGAACAATTATTCATATGTTTGTTTCTATTATAGCACACAGTTTCATTCTGTCAATAGTTTTTGGACAAAATGCTTTTGATAAAATGATATCATGATTTTTTACTTTTTACTCTATTCAATTCTTACATTTTCATGTATAATAGACCAGATTAGTTCTTATACATATTATTATCCGAAGATAATAAACCTTAATACAACCAAAGGAGATCAACCATGAAAAGTTACCTGATCGTTTTCTTTATTTCCATGGTTCCGCTGATCGAGCTTCGTGGAGCCATTCCTTATGCAGTGGGTTTCGGACTTCCACTGCTTCCCTCTTACATCGTTGCCATCATTGGCAATATGCTTCCAGTACCATTCATCTATTTCTTTGCACGTAAGGTTCTGGAATGGGGCAAAGATAAACCTGTGATCGGACGTTTCTTCACCTTCTGCCTGGAAAAAGGGGAAAAAGGCGGAAAAGCTCTTCAGGCCAAAGCAGGCCGCGGATTGTTTATCGCACTTCTGCTTTTCGTAGGTATCCCGCTTCCCGGCACAGGAGCATGGACGGGCACTTTAGCTGCCAGCCTTCTTGACATGGACTTTAAGTCCAGCATCCTCGCAGTTATGCTCGGGGTTCTTCTTGCCGGTGTGATCATGGGCGCGGCAAGTGCAGGACTGTTTGGAGCATTGTTCGCAGTTTTCGCCTAGAGCATATTTGATGTTTGAAAAAGGCTTTCTGCAAGATCTGGTATCCATGAATTTTTATGCAACCATGCTGACGTCTGAATTTTTCTAATAATTCAAAAGAAGCATATGATGTTTACCATTGTTTTCCTTTGGTAACCCCATATGCTTCCTTTTTATTTTAACAAATCTTTTACCAATCCATTCCCAACGGTCACTGGAATTTATAAAATGGCTCCTCATCCCTTGTCCGGTACTCATGCTTTTCATAATAGCCGAGCAATGTGCCGTCTTCATCCCGAAGAGCTACCATATACACATCTTTTACCTGTTTTTCATTATAGAAAGTATGAATCCGGTTATGCTCCCTGCTTTCCTGAAACCATCCCACTACTTTTTCGATCATCTCCCTTGACTGAGGATTATGACAGTTCATAAGGCTTTTTCCAACCAGTTTTTCACCGCCCCATTTGTGATAACTGTGAATAGCAGCCGGATTCATGTAAATAATCTGGTGCTCCAGATTACAGATCACTACAGAAGCGTTATCCTGATCAATGATACTTTTAAAATATAAGTTCAAATCCATAATCTAAATTTCCTCTCTTTTGTGAAACACATATTTATCAAGCCGGTCAAATGCTTCCTTCACTCTTGACAGCGGAAGGGCCAGGTTCATACGGATTGCATACTCTCCATGGAATGGTCTTCCATCCTGCCACATAACCCCTGCCTCAAGGCCAGATTGCTCCAGTTCATCCATGGTTTTCCCATGCGCTTTACACCACTTCTCACAATCCAGAAACAACATGTAAGTTCCCTGTGGACGAGACACTTCCACTCCTTCGAAATGCTCTTCAATGTAATCGCAGGCATATTCCACATTTTGGGTAAGCACCTGGCAAAGCTCATCCACCCACTCATATCCCTCTGGCTGGTAAGCTCCGATCAGCGCATACATGGAAAGCAGATTCATATCATTATAATGGCTAAGGCTGGATTCCTTATCCACTCTGTCCCGCAGCCAGGAATTATAGATAATATGATAGCTTCCAATCAGTCCTGCAAGATTAAAGGTCTTGGACGGTGCATACATGGCGATGGTCCTGTTTCTTGCATCCTCTGAAATCATCTGGGTTGGAATATGCTTATTATCTCCCAGGATCAGATCCGACCAGATCTCATCAGAGACCACATACACATCATACTTCTTGAAAAGCTCCATGGCTTTTTCCAGCTCCCAGCGCTCCCATACCCTGCCAGTAGGATTGTGGGGACTGCACATAATACAGGCATGAATGCGGTTCTCCACGATTTTCTTCTCCATATCTGCATAGTCCATACGCCACACATGATCTTCATCTTTTTTCAGCTGGCTGTGTACAATATGATAGCCGTTATTGGTCAACGCACCTGTAAATCCCACATAAGTAGGAGAATGCACCAGCACACTGTCCCCTTTGGAGCACAGCACGTTCAATGCACTGACTACTCCGCCAAGCACACCATTTTCATAACCAATACACGCTTTCGTAAGCCCGGTTACCTGGTTTCTGTTCTCCTGCCATTTTATGATTTCCTGGAAATATTCCTCCCTTGGGGAAAAATAACCAAATGCCGGGTGTGCAGTTCTCTCTACGATTGCCTTCTGCACGGTAGGCACGGTTGGGAAATTCATGTCAGCGACCCACATGGGAATCCAATCCATTCCTTCCTTCAATGTCGCTCCTGCAAAATATTCATGATTAAAGCATCCTTCTATATAAGGTGCATCCACTGCGATGGCATCCTTTCCCTCACGGTTCAGAATACTGGTAAAATCGTATTTCATCTTCTATTCCTCCTGTTCCAGATAATGGATCTGGTTTCTGTTTACTTCAATGATCCCTTCTTTTCGCATTTTCCCAAGCTCATTTGACAATGCGCTTCTGTCCACACCCAGGTAGTCTGCAAGCTCCTGCCGGTTGAAGGGAATAATGAACCGGCTGCTGCCCTGCTGCACCATTTCCTGGGAGAAATAAGAAAGCAGCCTTCCACGGATAGACTTTGGCGCTGTGTGAAGACTTCGCCTGGAAAGCTCCAGGTTCTTTTTCGCCATAACCATCAGCATGTTCCGGATCAGCTTCTCATGGCATGGACAGGTATCCGGACAGGTGTGAAAAATTTTCCCAACTTCCAGAAAAAGGATCTGACAATCCTCCGCAGCAGTTACCCCTATAAGCAGTTTTTCCCCTGGAATGCAGGCATAAGTTTCCCCGAAAACCTGTCCTGGCGCAATCCGGTTCAGGATACTTTTATTTCCCATCATATCAATATTCTCAATATGAACGCTGCCTGTCAGCACAAGTCCCATAGCTTTCAGCTGATCCCCCACCTGACAGATAGTGCTTCCCTTGGCATAGCTCTGAGGTGTTGCATTTAAACAGGAAAGCATATGCTCTGTCTCCTCTGGACTGGTTCCCTGAAAGAGAAACGTCCTGGAAAGAAATTCATAATTCATTTTTTCTCCTTTTGTTGTTATAACAACATACTTGTTGGTTGAATTATATTATAGTACAGGTACGAAGTCAAGAACAGAAACTTATCTTATAAAATCATTCAGGAGGTTATTATATTATGGAACAGAATATGTTTTGTTTTCAATGTGAACAGACTGCCGGATGTACCGGCTGTACAGGTGCCAGAGGGGTCTGTGGAAAAACTGCCGATACCGCACGGCTTCAGGATGAACTTACAGGAGCACTGATCGGGCTCGCCCATGCAGCAGATGCCAATGCACCACTGGCAGAATCCACCTGGAAATTAATGGTGGAAGGTCTTTTTGCAACACTGACAAACGTAAGTTTCGACGATAAAGCCATCCAGGAGCTTACCAGCCGCGTTCATCAGGAAAAAGCCCGTCTTCATCCAGACTGCCTCAGCTGCGCTTCTCCCTGTGGTCACAATGACGATTATGACATGAAGCTTCTCTGGAATGCCCAGGAGGATATCCGTTCCCTGAAATCCCTGATTCTCTTTGGAATCCGCGGAATGGCAGCGTACGCCTATCATGCCATGACCCTTGGTTATACAGATACCGAGGTAAACGAATTTTTTGGAAAAGCACTCTTTTCCCTTGGAGAAGACTGGGATATGGATCTGCTTCTTCCTATTGTAATGGAAGTTGGAAAATATAATCTTTCCTGTATGGAACTTCTGGACCGTGCGAATACCAGCACTTACGGTACACCTTCTCCTGTAACCGTTCCGCTTACTGTAGAAAAAGGTCCGTTTATCGTGATCACTGGTCACGATCTCCACGATCTGAAGCTTCTTCTGGAGCAGACAGAAGGAAAAGGCATCAACATTTATACCCATGGCGAAATGCTTCCCTGCCACGCATATCCGGAGCTAAAAAAATACAGCCACTTAAAAGGAAATTTCGGTACTGCATGGCAGAACCAGCAAAAAGAATTTGCTGATCTTCCAGCACCTGTTCTTTTCACCACCAACTGTTTAATGCCACCAAAAGAAAGCTATATTGACCGTGTCTTTACCACCGGAACCGTTACCTTCCCGGGAACCGTTCATATTGATGAAGAAAAAGACTTCACGCCAGTTATCCAGCGTGCCATTGAGCTTGGTGGATATAAGGAAGATCAGCACTTTACCGGAATCAATGGTGGTACTTCCCTTACCACCGGCTTCTCACATGGCACCATCCTTGGTGTGGCAGATCAGGTGATCGATGCTGTAAAATCAGGTACCATCCGTCACTTCTTCCTGGTAGCAGGCTGTGATGGTGCTCGAAGTGGACGTAATTATTACACAGATTTTGTAAAACAGACACCTGCGGATTCCGTTATCCTTACCCTTGCCTGCGGAAAATACCGTTTTAACGATCTGGAGCTTGGAACCATCGGTAATCTTCCAAGACTGATGGATATGGGACAGTGTAATGACGCTTATGGTGCCATCAAAGTTGCCATAGCCCTGGCAGAGGCTTTTCACTGTGGTGTCAATGAGCTTCCTCTTTCCATGGTACTCTCCTGGTATGAGCAGAAAGCAGTTTCCATCCTGCTTACCCTTTTACACCTTGGAATCAAGAATATCCGTCTCGGCCCTACACTGCCGGCATTTCTTTCCAAAAATGTATTAAATTATCTTGTAGATAATTTCGGAATTGCTGCGATCACTACACCAGAGGAAGACTTAAGAACATTGCTGCAGAATGTATAAATTTTTTCTGCAAACAGAAAGGAAAAATCATGATCAGAAAAATCATTCATATTGATGAAGAAAAATGTAATGGCTGCGGGCTTTGTGCCCGTGCCTGCCACGAAAGTGCCATCGGAATCATAGATGGCAAAGCAAAACTGCTTCGCGAAGATTACTGTGACGGACTGGGAGACTGCCTTCCCGCCTGTCCCACAAACGCCATTTCCTTCGTGGAACGGGAAGCAGCTGCTTATGATGAAGCAGCAGTCCTGGAAAATAAGAAAAAACTGGCTGAAACTCCAGGTCACACTGGTTGTCCAGGCAGTATGGCAAGACGTATTCAAAAAAACGGGCACTCAGAAGACTCTGCCACCCCTATTATGAATGCCACTACTGTATCTGAATCCAAGCTTCAGCAGTGGCCCGTACAGATCAAGCTTGTCCCTGTCCATGCTCCATATTTTGACAACGCAGACCTTCTTATTGCAGCTGACTGTACAGCCTATGCCTATGCCAATTTCCACCAGGATTTTATAAAAGGAAAAATCACTTTGATCGGATGCCCGAAGCTTGACGCTGTCGATTACAGTGAAAAGCTGACCCAGATCATCCGCCAGAATAATATCAAAAGCGTAACCATCGTACGCATGGAAGTTCCCTGCTGCGGCGGTATCCAGCATGCAACGGTAAATGCCATGAAAGCAAGCGGTAAATTTCTCCCATGGCAGGTTTATACCATTTCTACAGATGGAAGAATCATTTCCTGATTTGTAACTGTTCAGAGCCAAGCGGATTTTATAACTCTAATATCATTTTCAAAACATTTATAACACTGTCCGGGCCAGGCTTCTCCAGCACATATCTGGCAGCCTGCTTTGCCTCTTCCCGGGCAGTGGTAACTGCATAACTTTTTCCAGCTTCCAGAAGCATACTTACATCATTGCAGTTATCTCCAAATGCTACTACTTCTTCTTTCTTCGTAATATTCAGACGTTCACAGAGCTTCTGAAGGGCATTTCCCTTTCCGGAATGCACATCCACGAAATCTACCCAGTAATTCCCGGAAGCCATGATCTGGATCTTATCTCCGAAATGTTCCTTTGCGATCCTTGCTCCTACGGCAGCATCCACTTGTTCGTTATACATAGCAACCTTTGTCATAGTCTCCGGTGCATCCAGCACATCAGCCACTTCATTTACATGAAGCTTATATCCCTCACGCAGCTTCTTCACAAAAGCCTGGTCTGCCCTCTCCACATACGCCTGGGCGCTGCCTGCAGTCATAAAAGAAGCCCCCTCCTGGCCTCTCACATATTCGACTACTTCTTTCAGAATATCTGCCGGAATAGCCATCTTCTCGATTACTTTTCCCTGATAAGAAATAATCCCACCATTTCCTGCAATAAAATAAATGTCATCCTTCACAGGTGCAAATACTCTTTCAATGCTGTCGTATTCTCTTCCACTTACCGCGGCGAAAACAATCCCTTTTGCTTTTAATTTACGGATAATGTCATAGATTTCCGGATTAATATCCATAGTTCCTTCTTTCAGAAGTGTACCATCCAGATCTGACGCGATCAGTTTTATCATACCCTAACCTCTTTTCTCTATATAAAAATCCACAGAATTTTCAGCTTCTTCCAGTGGAAATCCTGTGGATCATTATACTATGAAATTCTATGATTATCCAGAGCGTGTTTGAAAAAGACTGTCTATAAGACATAAATTTTACTTATGAACAATAGTTTCTTTCGGCACCTCTATGATATTCGCACATTCCTCATATCCTGCCGGAATTTTATCTGTAATCACAGTGGAACTGTAGAAATCTGCAAAAGTCACGGAACTGATATTATCAAACTTGGAGCTGTCACAAAGCACGTATCGTTCTCTGCACTGCTCCATAGCTGCTGCCTTCACCGCAGCCTCATTGGCATCCGGTGTGGTACAACCGCTCTTTTTGGTGATTCCATTAGTTCCGAAGAACCCTTTGGTAAAGTGATACCCGCGCAAGGTATTCATGGCCTGATTGCCGATTACTGCCTCTGTCGAGCTTTTCAGCTCCCCGCCTACAAGAAAAACCTTGAAGCCTCTTCCAGCCAATGTCTGGGCATGTACTACTGCATTGGTAACAAACACCGCTCTGGTGACCTGGAGAAATTTCAGCATGTCTGCCGTGGTCGTACCGGCATCAATATAAACAAAGTCCTCATCCTGGATCAGCCCTGCCGCATATCTGGCAATCCTGTGCTTCTCCTCTAACTTCAGTCCCATTTTTTCTGCAACTGAATATTCGTATGCCGTCACACGCTCTTTTAGTTCTACCGCACCACCGAAAACCTTCTCCAGCTTGCCTTCTTTATCCAGTGCTGTAATGTCTCTTCGTACTGTTGATTCTGATGTATCCAGAAGATCCTTTACTTCTGTGACTGTAATGCTGCCTTTTTCCCGCAGAAGTTTCAGGATGATCTCATGTCGCTGTTGTGTTAACATTCTTTTCCCGCCTTATAATCTGTAACATTCGTTTCCAGAATAATCTTACGAAGTGGCAGAATGCTTCCAGGTGAAACCGAAAGCTCATCCACCCCCATTGCAAGAAATTCTTTGGTAAGTGACTGGTCAGCACCAAGTTCCCCACAGATTCCAGCCCAGATGCCAGCCTTATGGGCATTCTCCACAACCATGGAGATCATGCGAAGCACTGCAGGATGATGAGGATCAAAAAACTGATCCAGCTGCGGATTCTGCCGGTCAATTGCCATAGTGTACTGACTCAGATCATTCGTTCCAATACTGAAGAAATCCACTTCCTTTGCCAGATCATCACTGATGATCGCAGCCGCCGGAGTCTCGATCATAATTCCCTGCTCCGGATTTCCGAACTCCACGCCCTGACTTGTCAGCTCTGTCTTCACTTCTTCTACGCTTTCTTTAATCTTACGAACTTCCTGTACGCTGGTGATCATGGGATACATGATCGCAATTTTGCCAAATGCACTGGCACGGAACAATGCACGAAGCTGTGTCTTAAAAATCTCCGGTCTGGTGAGGCCGATACGGATTGCCCTGCAGCCAAGTGCCGGATTCTCCTCATGCTCCATATGGAACTAATCACACTGTTTATCCGCTCCAATATCAAGGGTACGGATGATCACTCTCTTGCCAGCCATTGTCTGTGCAACCTGTCTGTAAATCTGGAACTGCTCTTCTTCCGTAGGAAAATCTTCTTTCTCCAGATAAATAAACTCACTTCTGAAAAGACCGATCCCACCGGCATCATTCTGGATCACAGTCGCCAGATCCTTGATGTTTCCAATATTAGCGTACAACATCACTTTCTGTCCGTCAAGTGTAATGTTCTCTTTTCCCTTCAAAGTCTGAAGAAGCTGTTTTCTGGCAAGATCTTCTTCCTGGCGTTTCCTCATTTCCTCTAATGTCGCCTGGTCTGGATCTACATAAAGGATTCCTTTCCCTCCATCTACGATTCCAAGTTTCCCATCCAGATCATCATCCAGGGACATGGATGTATTCACAAGTGCCGGAATTGCCATCGTCCTCGCCAGAATCGCAGTATGGGAATTCAGCGATCCCTTTACAGTAACAAAAGAAAGAACTTTATCTTTATCCATCTGTACCGTTTCTGACGGTGCCAGATCCAAGGCTATGATGATTTTCGGTTCATCCCCATCCAGTGTGCCTGCCTCTTCTCCATTTAAAATAGTGAGAAGGCGCTCTGAGATATCCCGTACATCCGCAGCACGTTCTCTCATATAATCATCATCCATAGCAGAAAACATCTGTGCATAATTATCACCAGTAGTCGCTACAGCGTACTCTGCATTCACTCCCTGGCTGCGGATAATATTTTCCACAGATTCATTATACCCATCATCTTCCATCATCATCTGATGAACTTCAAAAATCGCAGCATTGGCTTCTCCCACTTCTTTTAGGGCTTTATCATAAAGCCCCTGCAGCTGTCTGATTCCCTCTGCTTTCGCTTTCTCATAGCGTGCCATTTCCTGATCCGGATCATCTACTTTTACCCGTTTCACCTGCTGCTCTTTTTTCTGATAGACACTGATCTTACCGATGGCGATACCGCTAAAAACACTTTTTCCGTTATATATCTGCATTTTCATTCTCCCACTGAAAGTCTTTTTCAAACACGCTCTAAACTTTCCTGTAACTGCCCGGGGCCAATTACACTTACCAGATAAGAAAAAGAGACACACCAGCAGGCATGTCCCCTTTCTAACTTACAGAGTTTCCTGCATGAATTTGCTTACAGCTTCATATGCAGCATCTTCGTCTTCACCGTCAAAAGTAAGGGTAACTTCATCCCCTTTCTTTACTGCCAGTCCCATAACTCCGAAGATTGCCTTGCAATTCATAGCTTTTCCGCCTTTTGCGATCTTAATGTCAGAAGAAAATGCCTTTACTGCTTTTACAAGCTCTCCTGCTGGACGGGCATGGATTCCTTCTGGATCTGTTACTACATATTTAAACTCTCTCATGATTTTTTCCTCCGTTTTTTAACTTATTTGTTTTCTTGTCTTATTTATTTGATTACTTTACTTTTTCGTTTATTCAATTTCCAGTTCGTTTCATTCATAACTATTTATTATTTGTTTATATCCAATTTTACTTCCTGTGTCAATTCATTTTTCAGGCATTTTTCTTCTTTAATATTCCAAGCAGCACTGCCGAAACCACAGTTCCAACGACCAAGGCGATCACATACTGTACTGCATTTCCCATTACCGGTACCACAAAGATTCCACCATGTGGTGCCATTAAAGTACATCCAAATGCCATGGACATCGCTCCTGCAAGTCCAGATCCTATGATACAGGCCGGAAGCACGTGAAGCGGATCTGCTGCTGCAAAAGGAATCGCTCCCTCTGTAATAAAAGCAAGTCCCATAATAAAGTTCGTAGGGCCGGATTCCCTTTCCTCTTTCGTAAATCTGTCTTTAAAAAGGAGGGTAGCAAGTGCGATGGCGCATGGCGGAACCATACCGCCAACCATGACAGCTGCCATAATATCATAATTGCCAGCTGCGATTGCAGCAGTTCCAAACACATAAGCAGCCTTATTAAAAGGACCACCCATATCGATTGCCATCATACCGCCAAGGATCAGGCCAAGAACGATCTTGCTGGAGCTTCCCATAGAGGTAAGTCCATTGTTCAGGGCTGTATTGATACCGCCCATGACAGGCTCAACGACAAACATCATTAAAATTCCCATTACCAGAATACCCACAACCGGATAAATCAGAACCGGGGCAATCTTCTCCAGGGCTTCTGGAAGCTTCTCACATATCTTGCGAAGTCCCAGAATAATATAACCGGCAGCAAAACCTGCTACCAGGGCTCCAAGGAAGCCTGACGTTCCGCTATGCGCCATCATTCCACCTACAAAGCCAAGTGCAAGCGCCGGTCTGTCACCGATTGCCATTGCAATAAACCCTGCAAGAACCGGAAGCATAAAGCCAAATGCTGTATCACCAATCTGCTTGAACATTGCAGCGGCTGGCGTGATCGTACCGAAGTTGGCCCGCTGGGCTACATCAAGGGCATTCATATCTACCATAAGACCATCGATCAGAAATGCAATGGCAATCAGAATACCACCGCCAACAACGAATGGAAGCATATGGGAAACACCATTCATCAGCTGTGTATAAATCTTATGGCCTACACCGCCCCCGGACTTACTCTGGCTCTTAGCTGCTGCAGACGCATTTCCACTATGATATACCGGTGCATTACCAGACATAGCCAGCTCGATCAATTCATCCGCTTTATTGATTCCGTCTGATACCTGACGCTGGATTACCTTCTTGCCATCAAAACGATCCATGGGAACCTGTGCATCTGCTGCAACGATAATACAATCTGCATCCTGAATCTCCTGGTCCGTAAGCACATTCTTGGCACCGCCAGAGCCTCGCGTCTCAATCTTCACAAAACAGTTCTTCGCCTTAGCTGCCTTCTCAATCCCCTCTGCAGCCATATAAGTATGCGCAATTCCCGTAGGACAGGAAGTGACTGCCAGAATCTTAAACTGGTCGTCCTTAGCTTCGCCCATATCTGCCAGACGCTCATCTACACTCTTCTTCTCCTCGTCCGCCTGGTCAATGATCGACAGGAATTCTTCTGGTGTCTTCGCATTGCGGAGACTTCTGGTAAATTCTTCATCCATCAGCATCATGGAAAGCTTACTCAGTACATCCAGATGTACATTATCCTCTGTATTGGGCGCCGCGATCAGGAATAAAAGAGTAACCGGCTCTCCATCCAGGGAATCAAAATCAACTCCTCCAGGAATTATCATAGCTGCCAGTCCAGGCTTCTTAACTGCATCACATTTCCCATGAGGAATTGCAATTCCCTCGCCAATTCCGGTCGTGCTCTCTTCCTCTCTTGCATAAACCTGCTTACGGTATGCTTCCTGGTCATCAATCTTACCACTCTTTGCCATAAGAGCAACTGCTGCGTCCAGAGTCTGGGATTTATCAGTGGGTGCAGCATTCAATGAAATACTTCTTACATCCAGTAAATCTGTGATCCTCATTTCTTCCATTCCTCCTGGTCTTATCCTATGATCTGCTGATAAACAGCCTGAATCTCCTCACGGGTAGCCAGATTCTCCGAAAATGCACTGGCGCTTCCTGCTGCAATTCCCATATGGAATGCATACTCATAATCCTGCTTCTCCATATAACCTGCCATAAATCCGGCTACCATGGAATCTCCGGCTCCAACACCATTGATCAGCTTCCCTCTCGGAGCTGGCTCCTCATATACCTTACCATTCTCTGCAATCAGTACTGCACCTTCTCCAGCCATGGAAATCAGTACATTAACAGCGCCTAATTCCTGCAGCTTCTTACCGTATGGGATAACAGACTGACGTGTCTCAAGCTTCACACCGAAAATCTCGCCCAGCTCATGGTTATTCGGCTTAATGAGAAATGGATGATAGGGAAGAACCTTCATCAGAAGATCCCGTGTCGCATCTACTGCAATCCTCACTCCTCTGCCGTCCAGCATCGCCATAATCTTCTGATAGGCATCATCCGGCATAGAAGATGGAATACTTCCGGAAAGAAACAGTACATCTCCCTCTCCCAATTCTCCCAGCTGTTTCATCAGAAGCTCTACCTTATCCTTGCCAATCCTTGGTCCCTGTCCATTGATCTCAGTACCGTCTATACTCTTCAGCTTCAGATTGATTCTGGAAAAGCCTTCGCCCACCTGGATAAAACCATTCTTCACACCCATCTCTTCTAAGCGTCTGGTGATCTCCTCTCCTGTAAATCCTGCGGTAAATCCAAGGGCTGTGCTCTCAATTCCAAGATTCCTCAGAACTGTGGAGACATTAATTCCCTTGCCGCCTGGCAAGAGCATCTCCGAACTGGTGCGATTGGTAAGACCAAGCTGGAAGTCCTCTACCGACACAATATAATCCAAAGAGGGATTAAAAGTTACCGTGTAAATCATTTCTGCCTCCTGCTTATTTTTGCTTGTTTTTGATTTGTTGTGCTTATTATACTTTCATATATAGTCAAAGTCAATCAATCTTTTTCACAAGATTGACGTTTGATTTTATTAAGATTGCACAATTGTGATTTATTTTGACCGAGTTTGCATTTTCGTTTTCGCTCAGGTTCATAAGCACTCCATGTATGAATATTCACTGCTTTCTTTAGTAATACCCACCTGAATCCTTTCTTACTCTTGTAAAATTATTTTTATTTCGCTTTACAATAATGTGTATCTTTGTATCTTGCTATTTCTCAACCAAAAAGAATCCTGCTGACGGAATTTCCTATTGCATAAAAAATGCAGTTCCAGACTTTTCAGCCCGAAATCTGCATTTTTTATTCATATTCAAATCCGTCACCCAGAAGCGTGTGCAAAAAAATCTTAATCCGTCCGGAGTGCGGTTACCGGATCACTTTTAGCTGCCTTTCTTGATGGAATCAAACCACCAAGCAGCGTCAGCACAACACTCAGTCCGATCAGGATCACCGCCGCCACTGGTGGAAGCGCTGCTTTTACGTTCACACCGTTAGCCACTGATCGGATAATACGGTTGGCAGGAATCAGGAGCAACAACGTGATTCCGATTCCCATAGCCCCTGCACAAAAACCAATAATAAAGGTTTCCGCATTAAATACCTGCGACACATTATGCCTGGAAGCACCAATGGCACGTAAGATACCGATTTCTTTTTTCCTCTCAAGAACACTGATATAAGTAATAACACCGATCATAATAGAAGAAACCACAAGGGAAATTGCCACAAATGCCACCAGCACATAACTGATAATATTTACAATATCCGTTACCGAAGACATTAAAGTTCCCACAAGGTCTGTGTAGGTGATCACTTTTTCATCCTCCCCAGCGGCCTCCATGTCTGCATTGTACTGATCCAGGATATTGACGATCTCTGACTTGCATTCAAAGTCCTTCGGATAAATATTAATGCCGCCAGGAACCATCAGATCAGCATAACCAAGCTTTTTCAGATTGCCGTCATAGGAAGCGCTGTCGGATGACAACAGAGACATCATAAGCTCAGAAAGATCATCCTCATTCATATTCATCTGAATCGCCTTGGCAAATGCCTCCGGATCGATCTGGAATGCATCCTCCATACCACTCATGCCGCTTCCAAGTCCACTCATTGCCTGTCCCATGGCAGATGTGATACTGGAAGTTACACTGGTCATCACGGACTGCAGTGCATCCTGCATACCGGAACTGATATTTCCCATCATCTGCTCCATTGCAGTCTGGATTCCCTTTGTCAGCTGCTTTTCCACCTGTCCCATCACATCTGTAAATTTAGACTCAATGCCCTTGGTGATCGCATCGGAAAAAGAGGTCATCATAGTTTTCATATATGTTTCCATTGCCTGGGAAAACTGCTTCTGCACCTCACTGGTATCCACCATTGCCGTAAGTCCATTCAGCAGACGGCTTCTGGCATCGTCTGTCTGCATATATTCCATAAAATATGTGACCAGGTTTGCCGGATCCGGAAGTTCATTTTTCTTCGCATATTCCGGATAAGCTGCCACAACATCCTGTAAAAGCAGATCCTGGATCTGTTTCGTGGTGATATTTACTGTCACACTGGTTTTGATCAGATTTTCTGCTTCCTGCTTTATCTGCTGCTGGATCTCTGCCTGGCTAAGAAACGCCAGAAGGCTGGCTGCATCTGTCTGCTGGATTCCATTTGCCTTTACATACTCCTGATACTGGTTCATCAGGCCCACAGCTATCGCGATCACCTTCTCTGATGAAACATCCACCGTTACATTCTTTTTTACAAGCTCCTGCAAATCCTTGCTCAGACGATCGTTCATTTCCTTAGAAGTAAGGTACTGCTTCAGGGCAGCCTGCATTTTGTTCTGGTCTGCCTCCGGCTTTCCTTTGATGCTCTCCTGATAACCAGCCATAACATCCTTCAACAATGCATTTATCTGTTCTTCTGTAAAATTAAATTTTACTGCTTTCAGTGCCTCGCTCATATCCGGCATCTGGTCTGCCGGCAGGCTTTTCATAATTTCTTCCGGATCGATCATATCCGAAAAATCCAGGTTCAGATCATCCATCTTAATCAGTCCGGAAAAATCTGGCATACTGCTTTCATCCAGTCCCAGATTTCCTGACAGACCTGACATATCAGGCATATCTACATTCAGGTCAGACAACCCGGACATACTGGAAAGATCCATATTGAATCCACTGGTATCGATTTTGAAAGCTTCCTGCAGCGCATCCGCATTAATAGAAAACAGGGATTCCATATCGAACTTACTGTTTTCATCCTCTTCTTTTCCAAATTCTTCCCCTGTGAAAACATTGATCTTTTCATCCGCCAGCTGCTGTTTTACAATTTCACTGGAAGCAGCCTTTTCGATCACATGATTTGTAAGAGCATGGGTATAACAGATTCCTGCTGTCAGCATGGATGCAGTTGCGCCCTCTACCGGCTTCACGATTCCCACAATCGTGAGATCTTCCCCGTTTTTCACCAGTTTTTTCATATAAGAGGTATTGTCCGATTTATCTTTCCAGACTTTATATTCCTCATCATATTCATAATAATCAGTGCTGCTCACAAGCTTGAACTTCGTTCCCAAGATCTGGTCATAGGTATAGGGGCCTGTATTTTCCGGGGTTTCCACCGACTCTTCTGCCATAAATTTCTGCACCATATCATCCAGCTCCCTGCTGTCCCGCAACCCCAGTGTATATTGCAGAAAATCACTGATATCTCCCTGTGAAGTGAGCACCAGCACACATTCATTATATTTCTCAGGCCATCTTCCCGCTTTCACATCATACTGATCCTGGTACAGCTCTGCATCTTCTGGCATTTCATAAAATACATCCGTACTCATGGTAGAAGACATGATGCTGTTTGAAGAGCCAGAGCCAAGACCCATAGCGGAAAAAGATTTATCCGGATTTACCTGACGGAAACCATCCTTCTCTTCCCGGAAAATCTGAGGAGAAACAGAATAAGTGTACTCAACCGAATTGGCATATTGGGAAATCCCACTGTCCTCACTGTCCAGATAGTTTTTTAAAGATTCCAGGTCATTGGAATTCATTTTGGAAAACATATTGGTGACCATCTGGGCCACCCCGACTTCTCCATCTTTTTTCTCACTCTGGGCAGTCGCTGCCCCCATCATCATGGATGTAAGATCCACTCCTGTACTCTGGATCTGCAACGGATATTCTGAAAGAGTCTCTTCCTCCATATCCGTAATATATTTATCCACGCCATTTGATATGGAAAGAATCAGTGCGATACCGATAATTCCTATGGAACCAGCGAAGGATGTAAGCAGGGTCCTTGCCTTCTTCGTCTTTAAATTCTCAAAGCTGAGGGAAAGTGCCGTAAAAAAGGACATGGAAGACTTTCCCATATTTTTGTGGACTGGTGGTGCCATTTTTTCACTGTCAATCACAAACGGATCTGTATCTGACAGGATCCTTCCATCCTTTACCGTAACGATCCTGGTCGCATAAAGCTTCGCAAGCTCCGGATTATGGGTAACCATAACCACCAGGCGCTCTTTGGCAACCTCCTGTAACAGGTCCATAACCTGGACACTGGTATCTGAATCCAATGCTCCTGTCGGTTCATCGGCAAGAAGTATTTCCGGATCATTTACAAGAGCCCTGGCAATGGCTACTCGCTGCATCTGTCCGCCTGACATCTGACTTGGTCTTTTATGAAGCTGGGCACCAAGTCCCACCTTTTCCAGAGCCTCTTTTGCCCGCCGTCTCCGTTCCCCTTTGGAAACACCGGAAATGGTAAGGGCAAGCTCTACATTTGCCAGAACCGTCTGATGGGGAATCAGATTATAGCTCTGGAACACAAATCCGATGGTATGGTTACGGTAGGAATCCCAGTCCCTGTCCTTATATTTCTTTGTAGAAATCCCATTGATGATCAGGTCACCACTGTCATACCGGTCCAGGCCACCGATGATATTCAGAAGAGTGGTCTTTCCCGAACCACTGGGGCCAAGAATCGCCACAAATTCATTGTCACGAAGGCTGAGGCTGACCCCGTCAAGTGCCCGCTGCACCAGATTCCCAGTTCTGTATTCTTTGTGTATGTCTTTGATCTGAAGCACAGATTACTTCCTTTCTATTAACATGATGTCAACTAATCCCACTGTAACATATCTATTTGTCACAGAATGTACCCCATTATAACCTTAAAATGTGAACATATTGTGACTTAAAATGAACCATTCTCTTGAAATTCAACCATTCCTATCGTATAATAAGGAAATACATTACCACTTTAGAGAGATGATGTGCACAGACTGCATTGGAATTTCACACATACAGTCTGATATCATGAACTTCAGAAAGGATGAAAAAAATGAAGGTTTTACTTTTAAACGGCAGTCCGCGTAAAGAAGGCTGCACCTTCACTGCACTTAGTGAAGTCGCAAAAACACTGAACAACAATGGAATTGACACTGAGATTTTCCAGGCCGGAAATCCAGATACAGATAATGTAAAAGCCGCCGCGGCGAAATTAAAGGAGGCGGACGCTCTGGTGGTAGGTTCCCCGGTATACTGGGCTTCCCCATCCGGACAGATCATCGAATTTATGGATAAGCTATGCTCCATGGCTGGAAAAGACATGCTTCACAAACCGGCAGCAGCGGTTGCCTCCGCAAGAAGAGCCGGAACTACCGCCACTCTTGATGTACTCCAGAAATATTTCAGCTACCACGAAATGCCACTGGTATCTGCCAACTACTGGAACATGGTACATGGCAATACCCCTGCCGAAGTAGCCAAGGATGAAGAGGGTCTTCAGATCATGCGTACCCTTGGAAACAATATGGCATGGCTTCTGAAATGCCTGGAAGCAGGAAAAGCAGCCGGAATTGCCACTCCACAGGCCGAAGATAAAATCAAGACTAATTTTATCCGTTAATAGTGCATATCCTGATTTTCAATTTTCAGTAACTGTTCAGAGCCAACCTCCAAAATGCGACCCATTTCGTCGGTGTGGCGTATCCGCCAAATGGATTTATGTGCAAAAGTGTTCATTCATGCAAGCATGATTCACACTTTTGCACAAAAATCCGCTTGGCTCTGAACAGTTACAATTTTCACTATAAAACTTCCAGAGAGGTATTTTATGCTGCAAATAATCGAAACTATTAATACAGCTGTAAATAATTTTATCTGGGGCGTTCCTGCCATGGTCTGTATTTTCGGAGTTGGTCTTTACCTGAGTATCCGCACCAATTTCCTTCAGATCCGCAAGTTCCCCTACGCGATCAAAACTACCCTCGGACGTATCTTTCGCAAGCGTGATGCTTCCGACGGTGCTATCACTCCTTTCCAGGCTGTGTGTACAGCTCTGGCCGCCACAGTTGGTACCGGTAATATTGCCGGTGTAGCAGGCGCTATCGCCATTGGTGGCCCGGGTGCCATATTCTGGATGTGGGTTTCCGCACTGTTTGGCATGTGTACCAAATATGCCGAGGTTACCCTGGCTGTCCACTTCCGTGAGATTAACGCAAACGGTGAGCTGGTAGGCGGTCCTATGTATTACATTAAAAATGGCCTTGGGAAAAAATGGCACTGGCTGGCTTATCTGTTCGCTGCTTTCGGTGTACTCACCGTATTCGGAACCGGTAATGCCACACAGGTAAATACTATTACCACCGCTATTAATTCTGCCTTAATGAATTATAATATCATTAACGAAAATGCAGTTCCTACCTCCAATCTGATCATCGGTATCGTGATCGCAGTTCTCATTGCCATGATCCTTCTTGGCGGAATCAAACGTATCGGTCAGGTTACAGAAAAGCTGGTTCCATTTATGGCTCTGCTTTACATCATCCTCGGATTCGGAGTGATCATTCTGAACATCCAGAATGTGCCATCTGTGTTTGCTTCTATTTTCCATGGTGCTTTCCAGCCCTCCGCAGTGACCGGTGGAATTGTAGGAAGTATGTTCCTCAGTTTGAAAAAGGGTGTATCCCGTGGTATTTTCTCCAACGAAGCTGGTCTTGGTACCGGATCCATCGCGCATGCCTGCGCAGATACCAAGAAGCCTGTAAAACAGGGTATGTTCGGTATTTTTGAAGTATTTACAGACACCATCGTGATCTGTACTCTTACTGCACTTGTTATCCTTTGCAGTGGTGTTCCCATTGCTTACGGAGAGGCCGCAGGCGCAGAACTGACAATTTCAGGCTTCACTTCTACATACGGAAGCTGGGTATCTATTATCACAGCTGTTGCCATGTGCTGTTTCGCATTTTCCACAGCACTTGGATGGGGACTTTACGGCGCCCGCTGTATCGAATTCCTGTTTTCTGAAAAAGTGATCAAACCATTTATGGTTGCTTATTCCCTGGTTGCCATCCTTGGTGCAACTGCAAATCTTGGCCTGATGTGGAACATTGCAGAGACCTTTAATGGTCTTATGGCAATCCCGAACCTGATTGCCTTGTTCCTGCTTTCCGGCACAGTCGTGAAGCTGACTAAGGAATATTTCGCCGGAGAAGGCAGAAACAGCTAACAGCTCCACTCACATTTTTGTAAAACCGCTTGTTCCGGATTAAAATTGGTTTCAGTTCAAAATTGATTTCGGTTCAAAAAAAGAGGGCTATCCCAAAACAATGGGATGGTCCTCCTTTTTTAATTCCAGATTCTTCACATTTATGCTCTTTACCAGCTGCAATCAATCTTTTGTTTCTTCTGTTGTATCCTCTGCAGCCTTTTCATCTGCTGTATTTGCAGCTTCTTCTTTGGCATCAGAAGCTTCTTCACCTTCTTCCTCACCGATCACAACTGCATTTTTCTCTTCCTCAGTCTGCTCTTTTGCATCTGTAACGCTTACCTTATGGTCGTACCATTTGCCCTTTGTACCAAGGATTGCAAGATCAAACTCCTCATCCAGTTTTTCCACCGGAATATTAAATCCATAAACCTCCTCAGAGATTCCATCACTGTAAGTTACAGTATCTGTAGTTGGTGCGATCAGCTTAGCGCCGTCTTTCTGGGCATCTTCTGCTGTTCCAAGGAAAAGGTTTACGATGTTCTTGGAAACAAGGCTGATATGAACGGTCATTTTGCCATCCTTAACAGTAAGAGTGGCTCTGCCATTGCAGGCCTCATTCACATGGAACATACCGCTGTCTGTATCAAACTCTACACCATATACACCGTCTTCCAGCTCACTGTCTGTGCTGTCTGCATCCTTGGAGTCTTCTGCTGCCTCTGTTGTCTCGGTATTCTCTTCTGTGACTTCTGTCTCTGCCCATACTGGAGCAACTGTCCCTACTGTCATGGCAGACATGCTTACTGCAGTTAATAAAACAACTAATGAACGCTTCATAATAATTCTCCTTTTTATTTTTCATTTTGAAACTCTTTAGAACCAACCGAAAAATTTCGATTCCATCAGTGACATATACCCGTCCCATATATTTCTGGCTCTGAACAGTTACAAATGATATTGCTCAAACAGCTGCTTCGGAAACACGCTTCACAATTCACATGCTCCAACAGCAGCTGTCCAAGTTCTTATTTTTCTAAAGCATCAATTATCCTGATTATTTCGCAATTGAATCAATAGCAGCCTGTGTATGTGCTACATACAGATCCTCAACTGCAGCGATTCTTCCAAGACCTGCGATCTGGCAGTCAATGCTGTCAAATTCTCCGGAAGCCTCGAACATGCTCTTCCAGGAATCGTCATCATCACCAGCCATATCGTTGTTTGCATGGTCACCAGCAACAACCATCAACGGACGAAGAACAACTTTCTTGAATCCGGCATCTTTTACTTTATTGATAACTTCCTCACAAGCAGTATCCTCTGGCTCACCTTCTACAGTACCGATAAATGCGTTTGTGAAACCAAGCTCATTCATCTGTGTCTGCATCTGGTCATAAGTAACATTTGCTCCATGAGAAGTTCCATGTCCCATGAATACAAATGCTGTTCCATCTTCTGCAGCTGCTTCCATGCTGTCATATCCAGCTTCTTTTACAGCTTCATCTGTGATTGCCTGTGCAACAGCAGCCTTGTCATCGTTGATAACAGTAGCGTCATCTCCAACCTCACCAAGCATTGGCTCAGCGATTGCTACAGACTCAAATTTATCTTTATACTCATCAATAGCTTCTACCATCTCATCGTACTCAGCGCCATGCATAAGGTGTGTAGGCTGAACAACCAGATTCTTAACACCGTTTGCTACTGCACGGTCAAGTGCCTGCTGCATGTTATCAATTGCCTCATCATCTCTTGCCTGTACATGGTTGATGATGATCTGAGCGGTAAATGCTCTTCTTACAGACCAATCCGGGAATGCATCTGCAAGTTTATCCTCGATTCCTTTGATGTCCTCTGCACGGCTGTCATTGAAGGAAGTACCAAAGCTTACTACAAGAAGCTCATTCTCACCGATCTCATCCTGGTTACGAGGATCATCTTTGGAAGCATCACCTGTGTCACGTCCGAAATACTCTGGGCTTGCTTCTTCGCCTTCTACCAGCTCTTTCTGTGCATCTGTAAGAGCATCCCATGCTTCTTTTGCTTCTTTGCACTGTGCATCTGTGTCGTCATTTCTTTCCTGAACATAGATGGCATCAATAAGAGCTGCAACTTTATCTGCTGCTTCCTTGTCTGCATCAGCAGTATCATCTGTTGCTTCTGCATCATCTGCTGCCTCAGCATCGTCAGTAGCCTCAGCGTCATCTGCTGTCTCCTCAGTTGCTTCTTCTGTCTCTGCAAATGCAACAGATCCTGTTGCTACAGTCATGCTTGCAGCCATGGAAGTTGCAAGAAGCAGTGCTAATAAAGTTTTTCTTTTCATTTCTTTTTCCTCTTTTTTCCTGTATTTCCGGATTGAATCATGCATAAGGATCCCGCCCTACAGGGCCTTTTATGTATAAACATAAAAAGCAGCCACATTTCTGCAGCTGCACCTTCCTCATAAACACATCTCCTGAAAACAGGACTTCTATGTATTGCTATGAGAATACAGGTTCTGTGTACCGCAGACCTAAGATTCCACGCCAAGGCAGTTCTCCTGACTTCGATCAACACTGCTCCCCCTTCCCTTTTTGGTGGGCTCTGAAGCAGCTCCCTTACACAGTGACGGCATCGTTCCGGATTCACACCAGATTCTCTTTTGCGCATCATGTCCATGATGCAACCTTCGCGCTATAACGATTATACATATTCGACTCGGATAGTTAATAGATACCATATTTTTATGTATTTTTTTTGAATAAATTATGTATTTTTTATGAATTAGGGTCAAATTTCTACATTTTATCTTTTAAATAAGTAACTGGCAAATATACAACTTTTATACGCCAAAATGTGGCACTTTTTTCATCTAACATAGTCTAAAAAAATGATCTGCAACCCATCAACAGGTTACAGACCATTTTTCTCACTCAGGACTTCTTAATCATCCATCGTCCCTTATTATTTTTTAATTTTAATTGTGATTGTTGCTTTCTTGTTTGTTCCGTCAAGAGATCTGACAGTAATCTTCACTGTACCTTTCTTTCCTTTGAATGTTTTTACAACACCATTGGAAGATACCGTTGCAAGCTTGGTATTGCTGGAGCTCCATGCAACCTTTTTATTTGCATTCTTGGTTGCAGTCACCTTTGCTTTCAGTTTCAGGCTCTTACCAGCTTTTACGGTCTTATTTCCGGAAATCGCAAGCTTCTTAACATAACCTTTGGTGCAGGTCAGCTTAATGGATCCATATACCTTGCTGCCGTCTTTTGCGGTTGCTGTGATAACAACGCTCTTTCCGCCAGCTTTCTTCTTCATGGTTACAACACCATTTGCATTTACAGTTGCAACCTTGGTATTGCTGGATTTCCAGGTAACTGCCTTGTTTGCTGCATTAGCAGGAGCTGTTTTTACCTGAAGCTGTACTTTCTTGCCTGCTGCTATCTTCGTGGAAGTCTTAGCACTTAAGGTTACCTTGGTAACCAGAATCGGAAGTGCCGGAATTGTCTTCTGGGCTACCAGGATTTCTCCGCATACGGAGCATTTCTTTCCCTCTGTCAGACCGGTATGTCCCTGGGTAGCCGGAACTGCCGGAATCACAACCTCTTTGTGGCCAGTTGCTTTCACTAATTTACGTGCTTTCAGAATTGTACCGCATACAGAGCACTTCTTGCCTTCACTCCAGCCATCCTTGGTACAGGTTGCTGCGATTGCCGGAAGAATTTCTTCCTTATGACCAAGTGCCGGAATCACTTCCTGGGCTTTTATGATTTCTCCGCAAACGGAGCACTTGATACCTTCGGTAAGTCCGGTTCTGGTGCAGGTTGCTGCTTTTGCTGGAAGTGTTTCATAGGTGTGGACTGCGATCTGGCACTCTGCCTTAAATTCACCAGTTACAGCTGTGATCGTTGCCTTTCCTTCTGCTACAGCTGTTACGGTACCATCTTCTGCTACTGTCAGCACCTTTTCATCGCTGCTTGTCCAGGTAACATCCCGATAAGTTGCATTTGCAGGCTCTACGCTGGCAACAAGGACTACTTTGCTACCTGCATCCAGAGTCGTCTCTGTCTGATCCAGTTTGATACCTGTGGTCTTAATGTATTTCTGTAATTTTCCAGAACTGAATGTGATTGTCTGCTGTGTCCATTTCTTTCTTGCTGTTGCATAAGAGCTGAATGTAATCTCATTTGCAAAACCACTGATCGGCATAGTGAACTGGTATGCCTCAGTTTTTCCATCACTGCTAGTAACTAATTCCCCGTTATTATCTGGAAGAATCATGTTTGGATCATCATCTGCTGCTTTCTTTGCTGCACTGGATGTTCCAAGGAAAAGTTTTCCATATGCCTTACTGCTTCCAATGAAACGGGCTTTTGCTACACCATTTTCTACAATGATCTTAAGGTCCAGAACATCCATACCTTTGTTTGTAACCGTTGCCTCTGATAAATATTCTCCATCTTCAACAAGCTTCAGCTCATTCAGAGCAGCTTTGATAGCAGCAGCCTGCTCATCTCTTTTTGCAAAATCTTTTCCATCTGGATCTGCTGCTGAAACAGCTGCTTTTACTTTTTCGGCAGACTCTGCAGTATATAATGATAAATCAGAAGGAACTTCTTTTAAAGCAGCCTTCAAATCATCCTTTTTGAAAACAACATTTACAGTGTTTCCGTCTTCTTTACGGTCAATTTTGCCAGTATATTCCCATTCTCCAGTTGGAGTAAATGTGTACTGATTTCCATTTCTTACACCAGTCACTGTATAGTAACCATCACGTACAACCTTAATCGTATAAGTCTTGGTCGCATCGAGTTCTTCGAACTCAAGCATAGTCTTGGAATCTGCAACTGCCTGAACTACATTTCCCTCTTCATCTGTAGCGGTTGCAACTACGTCTGTGATATTCTTGGTCTGTGCAGTACCATTTGCAAGCAGTGCCTGAATGGTGTATGTGAAAGTCTTTTTCACAACTGTAACCGTACAGTTAGCACTTACATTACCAGCTGTTACTGTGATCACAGCAGTTCCTGCTCCCACAGCCGTCACCTTACCATCTGTTACAGTGGCAACCTTTTCGTCACTGCTGCTCCATACAATAGCATCACTTGTGTCTGCCGGTGTTACGGTAGCTGTCAGATCAAAGCTCTCGCCTTCAATCAGTTCTTTTGCATCTACATCCAGCTTCACCTCTGTTGCAGGTTTATGAGCTACCACTTTTACAGTTCCGTTTTTCTTGCTGACTGTAAATACGCGCTCATACCATGCCTTATTCTTTACAGAATAGAAGGATAAAACAACCGGTTTTTCTAAATAATTCAGAATAGTAGCACCACCAGTTGCATTCTCTTTCATCAGTACAGAAGCCTTTTTATCGGTAATCGGAATTGTACTCTCTGCCTTAGCTGCTTCTTCTGCACTTCCTACATAAATTGCACTAAAACTGGTGCTTCCCATTGTAAGTTCCAGTGTTTCTTTATAACCATTGGAGTTCGGACCACCAACTGTATGTAAAGATGCATTGGAAATAGTGAACATTTTCACCTTATTATCCACACTTAAAGATACTGTATGATCAAAGTCACCAGCAGTCAGCGTCTTTGCACTATAATCAATCACTACCTGGCGTGGATAAAATACCTTATCTATCGTAGCAGTTCCATCATCATAATTTTTCAGCTTGTTTTTGGAAATAGAAACCAGGCTAAGCTTGGTCTCGCCATCAGAAACCGGAATTTCAAACTGATAACCAGCTTCTGTCTTCTCAAACTTTATCCAGTTATCTCTGTTATTTCCGTTAGCAACAGCATCTTCATAAGTGCCTTTAAACAGATATTCATATCCTGTGCTGCTAAGTGTAAGAAGAAGCTTCTGTCCACTTTCGGATTTCTGAAGGACAGCTTTAGTCACTTTGAACATTCCAGTTGTATTGGTAACTGCGAGTTCAGTAGTTTCTACTGGAACTACTTTCAGTACCAGCGCTTTCACTGCTGCATTCAGATTCTCTGCCATTTTATCTACTTCAGCCTGTTTATCCTTGGCCAAATCTCGTACAATGGCATCCTTCGCTGCTGTTACAGCTGCTACGGATTCGTCTGTATAAACAGACAGGTCAGCTGGAATTGCTGCAATGGCTGCATCTACTGCAGTATAGTCTGCTTTTTCTGTAACCGTAGCCGGTAAAATATTAATGTCGGAAGATACCGCCGGACTTTCAGTTGATTCCTTTAATGAGGAGATATCAAATGTCAAAGTCTGAATTTTGCTAAATGTCTTACCTGAAATAACATTCCCATCCTGTACATAATCTCCTTTAATCATGCAAAAATGTAATGTATCATTCAATGACGTCAACGGAATTGTAAACCAATGATCATCTTCTCCATTTCCTTTATACCATGGCACAGCATGCGAATTTGCAACATTTGGATCATCTGTAAGTGCAAGAATCTCTCTATTATGACTTGTCTGATGCATTCTTACAAGATAAGTTCCATCACTTTGCAACGTAACAATCACACTGTCCATTGCATACATTCCACCTACATTGCCATCTGAATTAAGGACTTGTACTGTAGCCGAATAAGCTTTTCCTACTATAGTATCCTCTGCATTCTTAAGTTCATCTGTTGCACTTTCCTCCAGACCAGATAAAAAACCAGCTTCTTCTCCGTCAGAAAAACCAGCAATCTCATCCATTCCGGTCTCTTCATTGTCCACAGTGCCTTCTACTTCACCTGTGTACACGTCACCAATCTCTGCTGGTGTTTCATCTGTAATAAACTGCTCGCCCTCCTGCGAATCTGCAGTTTCCCAAACATCTGAGAATCCATTTTCTTCTGCTTCTGCGCTAACCGTAAGTGCAGCAGCCGGGGAACCTACTGTCATGGTAGCAGCAAGAAGCAGTGCTAAAATCTTTGTTCTTCTTTGCTTCATTTTTCTCCTCCTTCATAAAAAAAGCCCTCTTATTATAAGAGGGTACGTTAAAAGATAATGCATTCCATAAAGTCTTTCAAACAAACTTATGATTCGTGCATTAACAATTTAATGTAAGCCATAACGCCCCTGAGATACCGCCTACATTATAAGACACCTTTAAAAAGACCCGACTTTACGGTGGCAAGGACGCCGCTGCGGAAATAAACCGCATTCCATTTAAACGCGCTTTTTTTGTCTTTATTATCATACTATAAATTTCCAGAAGAATCAATTCTTTTCAAAGAATCTCCTAAATCACTATTGACAAATACCCCTTAGGGGTATATATTATTCTTGTATTTCAGATACCCCACAGGGGTATTTAATACTTTTACCTACTAACAACCGCCGAGAAATGTATCTCTCATATATGTCAGACTACGCTTCCCGTCAGGTTCATTTACTATAATATCTACCATTAGAAAGGAGTCTGCCTATGCCAGCCAATCATACAGTTTCCTCCCAAGTCGAGGAAGCCAACCCCTCCCAAGCTTCCTCCCAGCAGGTCTGTTCCTGCTGCTGCACCAAGCACACCGACCGCACCGAAGCCGAACGCAAGAAGCTTGTCAACCGCCTGAAGCGTATTGAAGGCCAGATAAGGGGCATTATAGGAATGCTGGAGAATGATGCTTACTGTAACGACATCCTGATCCAGTCTGCCGCAGTCAATGCTGCTGTGAATGCCTTTAATAAAGAACTTCTTGCCAACCATATCCGCACCTGCGTTGCCAGGGACATCCGGGAGGGAAAGGACGAGACCATCGATGAGCTGGTTGCAACATTGCAGAAATTAATGAAATGAGATACCAGGATGGCAAAGGGAAATGTTATTCGTGCTTGCACGAAAAGACATTTCACCTTGCCATCCGCCACACATGAGGAAGTAGCGATTTACGAAGTAAATCAGCGGATTCCTCATGTGTGCAGGACTGCGGGAACACGTATGTGCGAAGCAGTCCGTAGGTATCGGAGTAGCTTATAGAAGGAGGAATTTATTATGGAACAATACAACGTCACCGGCATGAGCTGTGCAGCCTGCAGCGCCCGTGTAGAAAAAGCCGTAAACAAGGTTCCCGGCGTTACATCCTGCTCGGTCAGCCTGCTTACCAATTCCATGGGCGTAGAAGGAACTGCCACAGCTTCTGCCATTATCTCTGCCGTAGAAGAAGCCGGATACGGCTGCAGCCTTAAAGGAGCCGCCGGCCAGAAGGAATCCGTTTCCGATGCAGAGAAGGCCCTGGAGGATCATGAGACCCCCATTCTTAAGAAGCGTCTCATCGCATCCGTAGGCTTTCTCCTGGTACTTATGTACTTCTCCATGGGGCACATGATGTGGGGCTGGCCTCTTCCCGCCTGGTTTAATGACAACCACATCGCCATGGGACTGGTCCAGCTGCTTCTCGCCGGAATCGTCATGGTCATCAACCAGAAATTTTTCATCAGCGGTTTCAAAAGCCTGTGGCACCGCTCTCCCAACATGGACACCCTGGTAGCCCTTGGCTCCATGGCATCCTTTGTATGGAGTGTTTACGCATTATTTGCCATGACAAGAGCCCAGGTAGACGGCAATTCAGAGCTTGTCATGCACTACATGATGGAATTTTACTTTGAGTCCGCAGCTATGATCCTGACTCTGATCACCGTTGGAAAAATGCTGGAAGCCCGCTCCAAAGGAAAAACCACCGATGCCCTGAAGGGTCTTATGAAGCTTGCCCCAAAGACAGCTGTTGTCATCCGGAATGGACAGGAAACTACCGTTCCCATCGACCAGGTGGTAAAAGGTGATGTCTTCGTGGTACGCCCTGGGGAAAACATTCCGGTTGACGGCGTGATCATAGAAGGTTCCAGTGCCGTTAATGAATCCGCTCTCACCGGAGAAAGTATCCCCGTAGACAAAGCAGCCGGAGATCTTGTCTCTGCAGCCACCGTAAACCAGTCCGGTTTCATTAAATGCGAAGCCACCCGTGTTGGTGAGGACACTACCCTCTCCCAGATCATCAAAATGGTCAGTGATGCCGCTGCCACCAAAGCTCCCATTGCCAAAATCGCAGACCGCGTTTCCGGAGTTTTCGTACCAGCTGTTATCACCATTGCCATTGTTACCACCATTATCTGGCTGCTCACCGGCCATGAATTTGGATATGCCCTTGCAAGAGGAATTTCCGTACTTGTGATCAGCTGCCCCTGTGCCCTTGGCCTTGCTACCCCGGTAGCCATTATGGTTGGAAATGGAATGGGCGCCAAAAACGGTATTCTTTTTAAAACCGCAGTTTCCCTTGAGGAGGCTGGCAAGATCCAGATCGTTGCCCTTGACAAAACCGGCACCATCACCAGTGGTCAGCCCCAGGTGACCGATATCCTTCCCGCTGACGGCGTATCTGAAAATGATCTTCTCACCTTCGCCTATGCCCTTGAGAAAAAAAGCGAGCATCCGCTTGCAAAAGCAGTTCTGGAAAAAGCTTCTGACCTTGGACTTTTGTCCCCTGATGTTACCAGCTTCCAGGCCCTTCCCGGAAATGGACTTTCTGCACAGCTTGGTACTTCCACTCTGATCGGAGGAAGCATGAAATACATCAGCACACTGGTATCTGTTTCCCCTGCCCTTCTCTCCCAGGCCGAAAAACTGGCAGAAGCAGGAAAAACGCCTCTCCTTTTTGCAAAGGATGGCAAGCTTCTTGGAATCATCGCAGTCGCTGATGTGATCAAACCAGACAGTGCACAGGCTGTAAAAGAGCTGCAGAATATGGGAATCCACGTAGTTATGCTTACCGGTGATAACGAGCGCACAGCCAGGGCAATCGGTGCACAGGCTGGTGTAGACCAGGTTATCGCAGGTGTCCTCCCAGACGGAAAAGAAAGCGTCATCCGATCCCTGAAAGAAAAAGGCAAGGTTGCCATGGTAGGTGACGGTATCAATGATGCACCTGCACTTACCAGAGCTGACATCGGCATTGCCATCGGTGCCGGAACAGATGTAGCCATTGACGCGGCAGATGTGGTTCTTATGAAAAGCCAGCTTTCTGATGTGCCTGCTGCCATCCGCCTTAGCCGCGCTACTCTCCGTAACATCCATGAGAATCTTTTCTGGGCATTCTTCTACAATGTGATCGGTATTCCACTGGCAGCCGGTGTATGGATTCCGATTTTCGGCTGGACTTTAAACCCGATGTTTGGTGCCGCAGCTATGAGTCTTTCCAGCTTCTGCGTGGTTACCAATGCACTGAGACTGAATCTGTTTAAGATTCATGACGCCACCAAAGATAAAAAGCTAAAAAAACAAGTCTCATTTGAACCAGTAAAAGAGACCGTTTCTGGCAAAAGTGTAAATAAAGATGTAAATAATAAAGAAACAGCTTCAACGATTAATAACAGTTGCCCGGTTTCCCGCAGCAACGATATTAATAACAATATTAACAAAAAGGAGAATGATACCATGGTTAAAGTAACAGTCAATGTAACAGGAATGATGTGTGGTCATTGTGAAGCACACGTAAACAAAGCAGTTCAGGAAGCATTCGGGGTACAGGATGTTGTTTCCTCCCACGATGCCGGAACCACTATTTTCACCGCACCGGAAAAAGTAGACGAAGAGAAAATCCGCCAGGTTATCAAAGACGCCGGATATGAAGTAACCGGCATCACACAGGAATAAAAAAGCGCACACGTAAGGGCATTCGGGAAACTATTTTCACCGAATGCCCTTTTTATTAATAGATCACAAGAGACCGCCCGGCTTTTCATATGTTCTTTTTTTCATATTTACGCCTAAATTTTCCACAGAAATGTTGATTTTTCACGAATCTTCATCCTTGCATTGAAATTCCCATTTTTTTTCAGTATAATGACAGTAATGTGGACTTCCCAATAGGAAGCCTTTACGAGATCCCGGAGCCTTTTAATAAAACATTTTAAATCCACTCTGGTCTCAACCATTTATAAGGAGGAATTATATTATGGCAACATGGAAAAATCTTGACACACTTGATTCTTTTGCCAGACTGAACAGTCTTAAGAACCACGTAGACATTGCAGCAGCTCTGTCAGGGGAAGAAGGTGGCAAGCGTGTAGCTGATTATAGTACAAAGATGGCAGCAGGTCTGACTTACAACTATGCAGCCAAACAGGTTGACGAAACTGTTTTAAATGCACTTGCACAGCTGGCTGACGAGGCGCAGCTGATCGACAAGTTCCAGGAATTATACAATGGTGCTGTGATCAATACAGGAGAGAACCGTATGGTTCTTCATCATCTGGCACGCAGACAGCTTGGCGATCCTGTTGTTGTAGACGGTGTAGACAAGCGTGAGTTCTATGTTGCCCAGCAGAAGAAGGCAGCTGATTTCGCTAATAAGGTTCATGCAGGTGAGATCACCAATGAAGCTGGCGAGAAATTTACCACTGTTGTCCAGATCGGTATCGGCGGAAGTGACCTTGGTCCACGTGCCCTTTACATCGCACTTGAGAACTGGGCGAAGGCAAATAACACCTTTAAGATGGAAGCGAAATTCATCAGCAACGTTGACCCGGATGATGCAGCTGCAGTCCTTGCTTCTGTAGATCTTGCACACTCCTTATTCATCGTTGTATCCAAGTCCGGTACTACCCTTGAGACACTGACCAACGAAGCATTTGTAAAAGACGCCCTGACTAAGGCAGGATTAAATCCGTCCAAGCATATGCTTGCAGTTACAAGTGAGACCTCACCTCTTGCAAAGAGCGAGGATTACCTGACTGCAATCTTCATGGACGATTATATCGGCGGCCGCTACTCTTCTGTTTCCGGTGTAGGCGGAGCGATCCTTTCCCTTGCATTCGGCCCGGAAGTATTTGCACAGCTGCTTGATGGCGCAGCAGCTGAGGATCAGCTTGCTACCAACCGTAACCTTATGGAGAACCCGGATATGCTGGATGCCCTTATCGGTATCTATGAGCGAAATGTACAGGGCTATCCTTCCACCGCTGTTCTTCCATACTCACAGGCATTAAGCCGTTTCCCTGCACACCTTCAGCAGTGTGATATGGAGTCCAATGGTAAAACTGTCAACCGTTTCGGTGAGCCTGTAAACTATGTGACCGGTCCGGTTATCTTCGGTGAGCCAGGAACCAACGGACAGCATTCCTTCTACCAGTTATTACATCAGGGTTCTGACATCATCCCGCTTCAGTTTATCGGCTTTAAGAAGAGCCAGCTCGGCGTAGATGTTGACATTGAGAACAGCACCAGCCAGCAGAAGCTTTGCGCGAACGTTGCAGCACAGATTGTTGCATTCGCCTGCGGTAAAGAGGATGAGAACCTGAATAAGAACTTCAAGGGTGGACGTCCATCCAGCATTATCATCGGCGAAGAGCTCACACCAGCTTCCCTTGGCGCATTACTTGCTCACTTTGAGAACAAGATCATGTTCCAGGGCTTCGTATGGAACCTGAACAGCTTCGATCAGGAAGGTGTACAGCTTGGTAAAGTTCTTGCGAAACGTGTGCTTGCACACAATACAGATGGTGCTCTTAAAGTATTCAGTGATCTTCTGAATATCTAAACAAACATGTTTGCTTACGCAGACATCACCATAGCAGACATCACCATAAATGAAAATTTTTACATTTTCATTTATGGAATTCATACACACAGCGAGCCAAACGGCAATTGCGGAAAATTCTGTAATTGCCGTTTTTATATTCTCAAAATATTCTACATACTTGTGATTTCAAATTTCCTCACGCATTCGAAGCCACACAAAAAAAAGCTACCGTCAATTACAATCCAGCAATTAACCGTAGCCTTTCCTTTTATCATTCTATTATAACTCATCGCATCTTCTTCGCCGCCAGTCAAACCAGTTCCAAAGATACTTTACGTGTCGTAAATACAATGCATTTTACTCTCTAAATTTTATTACGCCATCTGCACTCCCCAGCGTTTTTCGCCAGCAGCTCTCGCATCTGCATTTCCAGCTACGAAAAAGCTTCTGTTTCTCCAGGTTCCTGCTCCATTATCCATATAATTGATTTTCGCACCATCAGATGCTCTCTCTACCTGGATCCGCATTTCCATAGGAACTACCGCGCTATGCATCAGGCTGTTTTTCACAAGCTCATCCAGTTCCACTGCCAGCTGATTCTTGTCTGCATACACATATATTTTTTCTTCTGCCAGGTCAGCCTCCAGCCATTCCTGTCCTTTTGTGAAATATTTCTGTCTTGCCTTTACAAATTCATCTATAAAACTGTTGACTTCTATTTTCTGTAATGTCTTTCTCATAAAAAAGCCTCCTTGCTTTTTCTGCCTGTATCAGTTCTCTTACTTTTTTCTTTTCTGAAAGACATTATAGTCTCCTATGTTAAATTTCAGGTATTGCTAATGTTAAACATATTTAAAATTATTTAACATTGTGTAATGTGTTTTTTTACTTTTGGCCGATTTCTGACCGGTTCTGTTGTTATACCGACGGGTCAGTTCCAGTACGATTACCACTCCATATAAAAGAAACTGGAATCCAACTACATGGCCCGAAAAATCCATATAAGGATTGTAATAATCTAATATCTTCGTTACCATGCACACCAGACTGCAAACTACACAGATATGAAGTAATATTCCTCTTATTCCGCTCATGATAATTCCTCCTGTTCGTTATTCCTACCATTTATTTCTAATATCCAATGCTTTCCATTTATTCCCGCAAAAATTTGTAATGCTTCAGAGCCAGCCTCCCCCCTTCGCATTTCGTCGCTGTGGCTGATCTGCCAAATGGATTTGTTTTCTAAAATTTGTTTACAACATAGTCTTGTCCAGGATAAAAATCCCATCTGCGATCTCATGCTCCGGCTTATACGGATGATTGGCCGTAGTCCCATTAAATGTCATAAATGAACAGTGCCCTCCATCCAGATTATATGCTTTTTTACAGCCAAGATCTTCAAATACCTTTGCCATCTCATCCAGAAACATTCCTCTTGTAGTGCTCTGTCTTCCATCTACCAGAAGCAGGCAGTAATGTCCAGGTTCGTAATACCCCAGTGCCGTTCTTGGATGGGACTGGCGGATATAATCCCAGGTAATGAAGCTGCTCTTTGCTTTTCCATTATCATCCAGAAGACTGGGCCCAAAGATCCAGCTCTGATAAGCGCCCCTCTGGATCAGCTGCTGGGTATCCACCTGTCCCGGCGGGTAAATATCCACTGTTCCATCCCAATTCAGCACACAGGTTTCTGCAGTTGCCTGTTTATTTCTGTAGATCACGCCATTCCGGATAATGGTTCCATTGTCCTTGTGCCTGTCATTGCTGTAAGAATCTCCATTTACAGCCAGTACCGATTTCATCCGGTCTGACATATCCGAAAGCTTCTCTGTATATCCTACCCCATAAGTATCCTGGGCAAAAGCAGTCTGAAGCTGATGAATGTCTCCTACATAAATATCTGCCAGTACATAAGATGTTTCCGTACCATATTTCAAGTGCTTTCCGTAATTGGAGTAGTCCTTTTTCCCTGTATCATAATTGTAATAGGACAACTGGATAGACAGATCCGGACTTGTATAAGAAGTATCTGTTGCCACAACCTGATCCGTAAATTTATCTGCAAATTTCTGGTGCCAGTCCTCTGTACTATATACCTGGTCTGTCACCTGAAGATGATCCGGATTCCCCGTCTCTCCCTGTTGCAGCTGACTTTCCACACTTCCGGCACCTCCATTTGCTTCTACAAGCAAAGAAGAACTGTCTCCTGTTTCCACCCCTGAATTCTGAACAGTCTGGCTGCTCTGGTTTACAGATACCGCCTTTATCCTCTTCTGCGGAACTTTGTAATACACGATCCACACCACCAGAAGAATCACCGCTGCCGCTGCTACATCCCCCATCAGACATAAAATTCTTTTTTTCATGCTTTCATCTGTCCATTCACAAGTTCTTTATTCTCAAGGCCATCGCCTTTTTCCTTTCGGAAAATAATAAAATTCTGTACCAGCCAGCTGATGCAAAACAGCAGGCACTCTGTACACAGCTTTGCAGGATATACGGAAAAGCCCGCCACCTGCACAAATCCTGTAAGGATCACATTATTCACACACAGGATAAAAACTGCCAGGGCAAAATACTGAAATGCGCTTTTCACATGATGTTCTGTGTGAAAAACAAAAATACAATTCATACTGTAATTGTAAAATGCGCTTACCATCCTGGCGAGAACATTTGCCCCAAGTACCCATGGCGCCGTATGCGGGAAAAGTACCATCAAAAGGGAAAACAACAGATAATCCAGAAGGAAGCTGGAAAAAGAGGACATCGTGAATTTCAGAATATCCTTATAAATCCTTACCGAATCCCGCACCGCCCTGAAATGGGAAGTGGAATTTTCCCTGTCTCTGTAAATGGTATGAATTGGAATTTCCTCAAATGGTACACCGATTCTTGCCAGCACCAGAAGGACATTTGTCTCATATTCATAGCGTTCCCCTTTAATACTGAGCAGGCTGTTGATAATGTTTGCCGTAAATGCCCGCAGCCCTGTCTGGGTATCGGACACATGCACACCGCTTGCCAGATAAAAAATATCTCTTGTGATCTTATTTCCCATTCTGGATTTCAGCGGCATTTCTTTTCCCACATTTCTGCATCCAAGCACCAGTGTCTTAGGATTTTCCCGTGCACATACCAGAAGCTTTCTCATATCTTCCGGCAAATGCTGTCCATCACAATCCATTACTCCGATTACATCCACATCCCGCATTTCCTTTTGGATATAGGAAAGTGCTGTTTTTATGGCAGCTCCCTTTCCCCGGTTTTCCTCGTGATGTAATACAGTACAAATGTCTCCGACCTGTTCAAACAAAGGTGCATATTCCGTTCCACTTCCATCATCTACTACAACGATCCTGCACCCGGAATTCCATAAATCATCTGCAATCTGTACAATGGTTTCATCCGGCTTATATGCCGGTAAAATTACAGCGTTCATATTTTCATCCCCTTGTCTTTACAACTCTCTATTATCAGTTATTTTTTCCTGCACATTTTCATTAGCATTTACTCTTTTTCACAAAAGCTTCATTACCTTCCACTCTTTTATCCCTTATGATCTGCATTCCCAGAACCAGAAGTACCCCCACAATAGCAGCCAGGATCTGAAAACTATTCACATTCATTGCCGCCTGCGGTGTTTTTAAAGTGGTCGGTCCCATTACAATGGCATAAAAGGAACCGATCATCATTCCAAGAATGGCATATACCGTCTGTGTGCGGAATTTTTCCAGGCAGATGCGGATCAGCTTTACTACTGTTACCGCTCCAGCCACCACACCACAGCCAAAGAACGCCAGCGCCGGGATATAAGAAAGCTGCAGGGATAAGACACCTTTTATTGCTGTGATCACCGGAATGTATGCTCCAAAGATCAGAAGCAATGTAGATCCGGAAATTCCAGGAAGAAACATGGCGGAAATTGCAGCCATTCCAATGAAAAACAACCGGATTCCAAGTCCCAGGGAAAAGCCTCCAAGATCCATAGAGGATGTTCCAAGCTTACCATTTGCAAAGGTAATTCCTGCAACCAGAGCAATTCCTGCTATACAAAAGAGAATTCCCTTTCCCAATTCCCGGAAGCTTTCTTTTTCTTCCATTATGATCAGCGGAATAGCTCCTGCTATAAAGCCAAGGAACAGAGAACTTACCATGTAAATATGACTTTCAAACAAAGAGGACAAAAGTACCACAGCCATCCCCATGCCAATGATCCAGCCCAGTCCCAGGCGGAGCAGATAGCGAAGAGCCCCTTTCTTCTCCTCCATTTTTCCATATACAAGAGCGTCAATAGAGCCAATGAAATTATCATAAAATCCCATAATGAACGCTACTGTTCCTCCTGATACCCCTGGCACACTGTCTGCCAGCGCCATACAAAATCCATTAATACCATCTTTTAACATCAAAAAAACCTCCTGTTCATTTAACTGTAGTAATCATACCAATCACAGTTAAATAAACAGGAGGGTTCTTTCTAAACGAAATATAAACAATGTATTAATTGGACTCTCTCTTTTATAAAAATGTTATTTTTGTTATTTTTCATTACTCTTTATTCATACGATACCCTGCGCCCCACACAGTCTCCAGGATTTTCGGGTTCTTATAATCATCTTCGATTTTTTCCCGGATTCGGTTAATATGTACCATTACAGTGGCACTGTCTCCCATATAATCATAGCCCCAGATTTTCTCAAACAGCTGCTCCTTGGAAAACACAATATTCGGGTTCTGGGCAAAAAATTTCAGCAGTTCGAATTCCCGGTTGGGAAAACGGATTTCTTTATCCCCTTTGTACACTTTCCAGCTGTTTGTCAGGATGCGCAGCCCATGAATCCGGATTTCCCCTGTATCTGCACTTTCTTTTTCCCCAGAAGCAGCTTCTGTGGAAAATTTCTCTTTTAGTCTCTCATATTGCCGCAGATTTGCATTCACCCTTGCGACCAGCTCTGCCGGATCGAAGGGTTTGGCAATGTAGTCATCTGCACCCAGGCCCAGCCCCCGGATCTTATCCACAGATTCTGTACGGGCAGTGACCATAAGTACCGGAATATCCAGCTTTTCCCGGATTTCCTTACAGATCTCATAGCCACTTTTCCCTGGGAGCATCAGATCCAGAAGGACCAGGTCATAATCCCTTTTCTCTAATTCACCGGCTACCTGATTGCCATCTGCAATGATCGTTGTATCAAAGCCAGCAAGCTGCAGATACGCATCTTCGATCATGCTGATGTCTTCGTCATCCTCCACGATGAGGATTCTGGCCTGGGACTTTATTTTACTTTCTGTTTTATTTTCTATTTTCTGATTCATTTTCTTTTTCCTTAATCTCTTCTTATATCCACTTTTTTCAACATTTTACATATTATTATTTCATAACACTGCCATTATAGCCTCCAAAATAATCAAAGCTGTTCGAAACCATAATTCAACATTCCTGATTATTATAAAAATCATGCCTTGGATAATGGAAGGTCGATCAAGACCTGGAAGCCTTCATCACTTTCGGCCCGCACATTACCACCCATGGCCTGAACCAGATATTTCACAATATAAAGGCCAAGCCCGTTTCCTTCTTTCTTATTTCTGGATTCATCTCCACGGTAGAACTCCTCAAACACATTCGGAAGCTTCTCTTTTTCAATTCCCACTCCATTATCCCTGACGCAAAGACAGATTCCACCTTTTGTCCTTGTCACGGCTATTTCGATTCGCACAGGGCTGACCTCCGCATATTTCAGGCTGTTTCCGATCAGATTGTCAATCACACGGGTAAATTGCACCTGATCAATATACACCCAGATTTCCTTCTCCAGAAGTCTTGTCTCCAGCACTGCCGCTTCCGGTTGTAAAACAGTCCTCTTTTCTTCCACATAATTTTCCAGCCAGGAATTCAGCTCTGTTTTCTTTAATTCCAGAGGCACATTGCCGCTTTCCATTCTGGAAAGATAAAACAGCTGATTTAAAAGCCCGTCCATATCTTCTGTCCTTTTGTACGCTGCCTGGAGAAATTTTTCCTGCAGCTGTGGTGTGGCCGCTACTCCATCCAGCACTCCCTTCACAGAACCGCGAATCGCCGTAAGGGGTGTGCGCAGATCATGGGAAATTCCAGCGATCATGTCTGTCCGCGCCTTCTCATACTTCCGGTTCTTCTCCCGCTCTTCCAGAAGATGAATCTGCATATCATTAAAGGAAGCGCATACATTCTGAAACTCCAGGTCTCCTTTGCAAACGACCGGTGTAGTCAGGTCGTTTTCCTGGATTCGTCCAGCCCCTTCTCCCAGGGCATCTAACGGCTCCATAATGTGTGCCGTCAGTCTCCCAGTAAAAATCTGACTGACCAGAAGCAGCACTCCGATACACAGAAGGCCATCTAATCCGAAATAAAGAAAGAACTGCTCCCTGTGAATGGTCCAGCCTTCCAGAATTTCATCCAGGCCGCCCTCCTGCTCTATGTTTTCCGTATTCTGCACAGAGAGGAACAGTTCTTCCTCCACCGATTCCGCATACATTTTTACAATCACAAGATTTATTGCCAAAAAAAGAACCAGTGTTGTCAGTACCATCACTGTGTTAGACAGAAAAATTCTTTTCCTCACACTTGTAACCTTTTCAGACATAGAAAAATCCCCTTTCGCTTTCTGAAAGGGGATTATAATAGTTTTTGTTAAATTTCTGGTATGTGGAATGTTAAATTAAGATTAAGTGGGTGCTAAATTATTTATAAATTAACGTCACCCAACCGCTCCCATCATTAATCTATTCCATACTCTTTAAGTAACTTATTACGAAACGCTTCGTCATCAAATGACCGTTTCAAATCCTCAATGCGATTATCTCTCAGTAAAAATTTCGTAAGTCTTTGTTCTCGTTCTGCACCAATCCGGATTCCTTTTGTAATTCCCTCTGTTCTTGCCTCTTCTTGTAGCCCTAGAATTCCTGCACAAACATCCACTTTTTCTTCCTCATCTTCCCGTTCGATTCTCATTCCTGTCATCTCCTCCATTACTCTGGTTGCTTTTATGTCCATACTTTTAAATGCTACGTTAGTTTCCACAAGTTCTTTCAGTTTCTTTGTATCTTTCGAGTATTTGATAAACTGCATTACTTCTCGAAAACTAGAAGTAAAATGTTCTATCTCCTCTTCACTCATTTCACCTGGCGCAATCAGATTAATTCTATAGTCTGGAACCAAAGATAATATCTTTTCGTCCTGAACAACTAACATCTCATGCAATGATCTGGGAGCAACCCAGTCGTCTGCTCCGAAATACACAACCACAGTTATAACTGGCAGCAACCTGTCCTCTCTGTAAAACCCAGAAAGAAATTCTGAAGAATCCGGCTTCTTCTCGTCAGAATTCTTTTTCCTCAATGCTCTCCTATGTGAAGACTCTGCTTTCTGTACCTGTGCAGCATATTCCAAGGAATCATATACCATGTTTTTCACAGGCATTGCATAATGAACTCTGGACTGATTCTCCACTCCCAACAGCAGATACACTGCATTTTCATCTTCCATAGCACTAAGAATCTTAAATACATCCCGGTACTTTTGATAAGGTACCGCTGTTCCATCTGCTCCATAGGGTATAATCACGTTCGCTGTATCCAGTTCTTTCAGTTTCTTAGGCTCAATAACCTTTTCTCCCTGGTAAATCATATGGTTGAACACATCTGCAAATACCTCTGTGTCCTCCATGTACTCTTTTGTGATGATATCCTTTCTTCCCATGGATTTCACCACCTTCTATGTTTTGTTTTTTCAGAAGAGCTTATGTATATCTGTTACTCTTATGATATCTATAAGATAACATATCTCACCGTCTTTTTAAAGGAAAAGATTTTCTAAAAGAATAAATATTATTTAATAAGTTTTACAAAAATTTAATTATTTCTGGAATCACATATCACAAGACCCCAGATGAGTAAAAAGAGAATCTCTAACACATGAATGTGCATCAGAGATTCTCTTTTTCGGACCGTTAATAACCGTTTAAGGCTTATAATTATCACATTCCTGAAACTGTTATTTGTCCTGTACGATGAAATAATATGGTACCGTTAACAATTTCTGATTATTCTTTGTAACGGTTATAAGCAATTGATAACTACCAGCCGCAGTGATTCCTCCAAGGCTAAATTCATTATCTCCCTGCATCACGCTTGCATCCAGGAAGTTACCACTATAGCCATTTACTCCTTTCTGCTGAATCGTTGCATGAACAGTACTATCTGAAGGAATATCCTTCATTGTTATGGTTAGCTTTAGTTTATCTGTTATTTTCAGGATTTTCTGTGTTCCTGCGATTTTCAACGAAGGAGTTGGCGTATCGGCAATTTTCAATGAAAGATCATTTATCACCGCTTCTGTTTCGTATTCTGCTGCCTGTGGCAGATCCGAAACCGTTTCAACTGCATCCCCTACGCAGAGTTTTGCCTCTACAGGATACGTTTTTCCTCTTTGTGATGCCAGTTCAGACTCCAGTGACAGACTCACTATATCACTCTGTTCCCATCCAAGCGGGACTACAAATATATCGTTATTATTTTTCCTGTATGTATAGGTCTTATCGCTCTCTTTAATAATCAATTTTGCATCTGCCGGAAATTGTGTATCACTTGCAGCACTTACTTTTAATATCAGATTTTTACGATTCCATCTGCAGCCCCCATTATTGTTCGGTGCAGTTATCTGGAGATTTTCTGCTGTTCCCCTCAGTCCAAATATTCCTTTCGCCTCCATCTTTATCGCCACAGAAGCCTTGACTGAATCGGTTGATTCTGTGTCCTTATGCATATACGCCAAGGTTACGTTTAAAGAATCAGAAGATATTCCACTTGCTGCTTTTGAAAAATCAAAAACAAAGCGATACTCTTGATTTTTCCCATAATTATAAGAAAAGCTTCCAGCAACTCCCATTTTATTGAAATCAGATAACTGGATTGTTGTTCCTGACGGATGATTATTGTACCAATACGCACCATTTGTCTGCATAATGATCGTTGTTCCGCTTGGAAGTTCCTCACTTAATTCCAAAGATGGCTGCGATGAATATACGTCGCCAAGTTTCTGTATTGTATACATTACAGTAAATGCATCATCTCTGGCTGCATTGCATGTGTCGCTTCCCTGAAATGTTCCGAATTGCTGTCCAGCAGTACATTTTCCCTCAACACTAACTCCTACTGCTGCAGATTTTATCTGATATTTTACAATAACACTCGCTTATCCTTCTGCTTTAATACCTCTTCTGCATTTCGAAGACCATGAAAACCTACAAAAAGCTCCGGTCTTCTATCAAGTACTCTGTCAAGAACCGTTTCTGCAAAATAGGCTACCATCTGGGAATGCAGATAAGTAGTCAGATGACGGGTAACGACAAACCGGTACAGGCGTTCAATTTTTTCTTCCGGAGAGGGAATATAACGGTAAAATTCCGGCTCGAATCCAAGCACCCAGAGTCCGTTATTTAACGAATATGCAAAATTCCTGTCATGGGTATACTTGCGGATAAAAGACTCGATAATATCTGTATATTTCAGCAAAATCTGCTTCTGCTCTTGTGCGGAAAGCCCTGCCTTCGGCAGAAGAACAAGAATCTCTTCCGTATAGGTTGTATAAAAGGAAATAATATCGTCTTCTCTTGTTTTCAAAAGCGGGGCACGCTTATCCACATAGGAATCCAAAGTGGAAAGAGCCTCCCTTGGAGCAATCTTGTTATGATCCAGCAGGTATTCTATATGGGTAATCAAAAGATCCGAGGAGCATTCAAGCAGTTCCTTATCTTTCGCAGCTTCCCGCTTAAATTCCGCTTCGCTTCGCACTTCCATCCATTCTACCATTTGTGGCGTGGCACTGACATGGTTATTTCGATAGATATTGTAAGATTCTGTTTCAAACCGTGCGATAAAACGATCCAGAATAGCCACGCTTCTCTCCGACTCCGGCAGCTTCATATAAGCAAGAAAATCCGGACTGTTACGAAGTTCCTTTGCATCTAACCAATAGCTATAGGCTTCGTCCATGGTAATGGTAAGCAGACAGGTTTCAACCATCAGAACGTTTGCATATGCAACTGCCAGATCACGATAGATCAGATGGCGCTCTTTGGGATCAACCAGTTTCGCCAGTTCAAACAGTTTGCGATAACAATCCATGGAAGCATCTCCATAGCCCTGGTGAATAATCCTTGAAACTTCAAGATTCACAAATGCCAGACATAAATATAAAAAGATCAGATGTACATAATCTTTCTTTTCTTCATAATGTGGAAGAAGCAGACGAACCAGCTCCTGAAGCAGGAACATATCGCCGTAAGCGCTTACATACAAAGCTCTTGTATACTCAAGCAAAACATCATAATCCTCATCTGAAGGGCTTGTATCCAGTTCCCCTTTCATCCAGCTCAAAAGCTGCTTTTGCTCAAGCTGGTTTTTCTGGTAGAATTCCAGTGTCACTACAGAGCGCTCCTGAAAACGCTGCAGGCGTTCTTCCGGGGAGAGTGCACTGTGAAGTGCCTTCCCCATTTCTTCATACTTCTTTGAACGCTCACTGATATTTTTAAAAATAGAAACTGCCTCTTCGATGTTCATATAAAAGCCCCTCAATACTCTTTATCGTCTAGATTTTGTATTTCTTTTTAAATACTCTAGCACCTTAAATCAAGATATGCAACCTCTTCTGTTGAAATTTCCAGATTAAATGCCTCCACATTTTTTATCATTCTCTCATTTCTGGACATACTTGCAGCTGCAAAAGTATTAATCGGTTGGGCAAAAATCCAGCTCATTGCGATCTGTGGCACTGTCACATTATATTTTTCCGCCAACAGCTCACATCTTTTTAACCGCTCAAAATTATCCTCGCATGCATATCCTTTTACCGCAGGGGAATCCAGGAAATCCTGCACACGATCTTTATCTGTACTTTTCATTTTACCGGAAAAAAGTCCTCTTCCCAGAGAAGAATACGCGATCACAGGCATCTGGTTCTTCTCATACCAGGCTCTTGCTTCTTCATTCTCCGGACCGGATATGGTTACACAGCCGCCTCCCCAGGGATCCTGAGCCTGTCGTGCAAGGCCAAAGTTAGGGCTGGATACGGAAAAAGAAATCAGATTATGCTTGTATGCATATTCATTGGCTTCCTCAATCCGGGTATGCGTCCAGTTGGAACCTCCGAAAGCGCCAATTTTGCCCTCAGAATGCATGGCATTAAACACCTCTACTGGTACTGCCACATCCGTCTCCGGATCATCTCTGTGAAGCAGATAGATATCAATATAATCTGTCTTTAATTCTTTTAATGACTTCTCCAGGTCTTTTCGCATGGCTTTTTCATTTACTCTCTTGCGGCCGAATATATCTGGATGTGCGCACTTGCTTAAGATTACCACTTCATCTCTTTTTCCGCTTTTTTCCAGCCAGTTTCCAAGAGAGCGCTCCGCATGCATATAATTCCTGGCCGTATCAAACGCATTGATTCCATTGGTAAGTGCTGCTTCAAAAACTTCAGTTCCATCCTTACCATTCTGGATGAGTGGAAATGCAGTACCTGCAAAAATTCTTGATACTTTCTTGTTTACATAGGGAATGTCTGTGTAGAATGTATTTTTTTCCATAATTTATGTTCCTTACTTTTCAAATTTGTCAGAGCCTATTTACCAATCGTAAATTCCACTGCATGCTTCCGCTTCCAGATTGGAAATAAATTACGTTGGCACACGTAATTCTCCCGTTCTTTAATCGCAATCGCCTGAAAGAATGTTCTCCACATCTTAGTGTACGAATCTTCATAGTCTTCTGTTTTCCTAAGTGTTTCAAACTCGCTGTCAGTCAGATATCGTAAATAATTGCTTCCATCTTTCGGGTGTACACAGGCAGTCTTACGGTTATCGTCAATGATCATCCAGTATTCTGATGGCATGCGGTCTGCAAAGTGTCTCCCCACCAGCATGATCACATCGTTTTTGGGTTCCAGGTGACTGACATAAACCTGATTATCCATTGACTGAAACCTGGCAAATTCCCGAAAATGATGACTCTCATTGCTGACCCTGCGACGAAGCTCTAACATCCGCATTACATGTGGATTGGAATATTGTTCCAACACCGTCTTTCCTACCGCGAAGCCAACCCGCAGAAAATTATAAATAATCTGCAATGCATCCTCCTGGACAGCCAACGTGGCATAGTATACATCCAGATATGCTTCCTCTGAAATATCTCTGCGGATAGAACGGATCACCTTCTCAGCCTTCCCGCAGTCTCTATCCACATGAATATATTCATCAAACATCGTCTGCTGAAATACAGGTTCTTTTCTTAATTGTACCTGATCGTGTCCTATCCGTAAAGCTTCCGCCCATGCATCATAAATACAGGTCATAATATCCTCAAGCCTGTCCTGGCAAGTAAATATCTTCATTGCTTTTCTCTCCGACTATTCTTGTTCCCATATAAAACAGTAACGGTTCATGGCCAGCCTCCATAATGCGACCCATTTCGTCAGTGTGACGTATCCGCTTCATCCAATTCCAAAATCAGCCAGTGACATCTGCGTAAATGTCTCATTAACATGCCTGGCATTCCATATCTCCACATGATCAGCACTGGTCAGCTGACGTACAATATAAGCTTCTTCAATGGGTGTATGATACATCTGCTTCCCTCCACAGGTGATAAAATAATGCGCTCTTTTTAACACAACGCCCATTTTCTTCAGACTGATAAAATCCAGCTTGCCATGACGTCTGGCATAAGTGATGCGATCAGCGGATTTCGGTCCGATTCCAGGCACTCTCAGCAACATAGCGTAGCTTGCCTTCTCTACTTCTACCGGAAACTGCTCCAGATGTCTCAGTGCCCAGTCACATTTGGGATCTACCAGCTCATTGAAATTAGGTCTGTCTTCTGATAATAGTTCCCCCACCTGAAATCCATAAAAACGAAGCAGCCAGTCTGCCTGATACAGCCTGTGCTCCCGCAAAAGAGGTGCTGGTGTTCCAGGCTTCGGCAAAGCTGTATCTTCATTCAAAGGAATATATGCTGAATAAAAAACCCTTTTCAGATCAAAGCCCTGATATAGTTGCTGCGTCGTATTCAATAAGGTATAATCACTTTCGCCTGTAGCGCCAATGATCATCTGGGTACTCTGTCCTGCAGGCGCAAAACTGCGCTTCAATCTGGACATATCATGTGGAGCCAGCTGACAGGCATTATTCCAAGTCAGCAGACCATCCAGGTTTTCATTCTTTTTATTAAAATACAAATCCTGGCTTTTCTTATCTTCTGTTTGCATTACAGCCTTCGCATTATCCAGCTTTCTGGAAAATAATCGCTTTGATTCTTCTGAAAAAATACCGTTATTCAGATATTGATTTCCACGGCTTCTTTCCATATATGCTGATTTACCAATTGCCATGCGATGTGCTGCAATGGTATTCTGGACTTTCCCCATTGGATTCAGGATGGTACCCATTGTCTTATTCGGTGCAAGTGTCTTAAGCCCGGCCTCTGTAGGAAGCTCCAGATTAATACTGATTCGGTCTGCAAGGTAACCAGCTGCAGCAAGCAGCTCATCTGAAGCTCCAGGAATGGTCTTCACATGAATATATCCATTAAAATGATATCTGGTACGCAAAAGAAGCAATGTTTCACACATCTTCTCCATAGTATAAGTGGGGTTTTTCAAAACTCCGGAACTCAAGAAAAGACCTTCTATATAGTTCCGCTTATAAAATTCCACCGTCAGTTCGCAGATTTCTTCTGGTGTAAACGTAGCACGCTTCACATCATTACTGGCACGATTGATGCAGTATTTACAATCGTAAGCGCAATGATTCGTCATCAATATTTTTAACAAAGAAATACATCTGCCATCTGCTGCAAAACTGTGACAAATGCCACATGCCTCTGCATTGCCCAGTTCTCCTTTCTTTCCCCGGCGGCTTGATCCGCTTGAGGTACATGCAACATCATATTTCGCCGCATCTGCCAGAATCTGTAGTTTCTCCTGTGTGGTATATCTGTTGTCTATAATATCTCTGTTCATATTTTCATTATACAAACAAGCGTTCTGTTTTACAAGTCTTTTTTTCGAACATTTGTTTGTATAATGATATGTATCCAGCATAACTTAAAAGCCAGCCTACAGAATTTCCCCCGTCTTATACCCAGTTCGTACTGCTTGAATTATTTTTATCCAGCCGGTAACTAGAATTGAATCTATCAACTTTACGGAATCCTGCTGTATCCATACATTCTCCAGCGATAGCTTTAACCTCAATTTTGCCTTTCAACGGCACACAGAATTGGAAAATATGTTCTCCTGTTTGTTCTGAAAACTTTTTTCCATTAACATACAAAGTGACTTTCTTCTGATTGGAGTAGATTTTTATTTTAATTTTCTTCTCTATCCGGTCAATAAAACGCTTAGAACAGATGTGAACAAATTTTTCATCACTCCACCACGCCTTATAAAGATAGAAGCTATCCTTTCGCGTCTTTCTGTCAAAGGTAACCAGACCCTTATGATTCATTCCCGGTTCGCCGCCCTGATCACGTGCATCGGATGCGAAATCATACATCGTCCAGACATGGGTCGCCCAAAGCCATTTATGACGTTCGAAGCAGCGCAGCATATACTCGTGATACTTTACCTGATACTCTTCTGTCTGGTCACCGCGATGAGGGTGTGTACTGTGAAGATTCGGCATTCCTTCAGCGCCGTATTCAGAGAACCCCAATACCCGTTCCGGATAAATCCAATGAAAAAGATTCAGCCATAAGTCATTCAGGAACAGCCCGGGAACATACCAGCCAAGATAAAGGTTCCAACTGACAATATCCGTGATGTGCGCCACAGGATTAAATGGACTGCACATGGCATAACAGGCCAGCGTAGTGAGACGCGTTGGGTCTATTTTATGACACAGATCGTTTAGCTCATGATGGTTTGCCAACATGCCTGCCTTATCTTTTGTTGAAATCGTAATTTCGTTAGAGATTCCCCAGCAGATAATACTGGGATGATTGTAATTCTGATAAAGAAGTTCTTTCATCTGAATGATGGTATTTTCGCAACCATTGGGCAGATGTTCAGAAATATAAGGGATTTCAGCCCAGACAACCATACCATATTTGTCGCAAAGATCATAGAAGTACTGATCATGCTGATAATGGGAAAGCCGGATCGTATTTGCCCCCATCTCCCGAATAAGTGCCATATCTTCGTCATGCATTTCATGGGTAATCGCATTTCCCAGCCCCTTACGGTCCTGGTGACGGGAAACTCCATGAAGTGGATAGGACTTCCCATTCAAAAAGAATCCCTTCTTAGAGTCTACCGAAAAAGTGCGAATACCAACCTTCGTCTGCACTTCATCTTCAATTTTCCCCTTATTTAGTAAACGGACAACACAGGTATAAAGATATGGATCCTTGACGCCATTCCAAAGATGCGGATTTTCGAGACGTAATGTGACATTCTCTCCCACTTTCTTTCCAACCTGCTCCCCGCTGGCATCCAGCAATTCCACTTCAACGGTTCCTTCGCCTTCAATTGTTGTGGAAACAGACACTTCTGCTGTTCCATTTTTGACGCAAGGACTGATTTTTACCCCAGTATCGCCAAAATGTCCAAGAGCAATGTGATTCCTGCTGACGATCAAAAGAGTGACATCCCGGTAAATTCCACCGTAGAAGGTGAAATCTGCTTTCTGTGGGTAAACATGATCATTGGTACTGTTGTCTACTTTAACAATAAGCTGATTATCAGTTTCAAGAAAATCAGTAATTTGAATCCGGAATGTGGAATATCCACCATCATGGGTACAGATGGACTGACCATTCAGCCAGACGTCTGCGCTGGAATTGACACCATCAAATTGCAGCCACACCTGCTGGGTGGCTGCATCAAATTCCGGAACTGTAAATGTAGTGGCGTAGGTACAGGTTCCACGCCTGTAATTATTCCCGCCATTCTGACCGTCCTTGGCATTCCAGGTGTGCGGCAATGTCACAAAAGAGAGATTCCCTGTGGTATCTGTAAATTTCCAGCAGGATGTTGCTAAAGATATTTTTGTTCTCATAATTTATAAAACCATTTCCTGATATTCAGCATAAACTTCACTTTTCCTTCAGATTAATATAATTACCTTTTATTATACTGAGAAATCCGTTTCCAGGCAATGTCGTATTTTGACGATCATGCTGATATGATAAATTTCTTCTGCCCTCCCTGTTATTCTTGGAAATTCAGATAGGACAAGACTGACGGAATATGATTTTCTGATTCAAAATAATATTCTCTGGATTTTTCTTATTTAATAATCCAAAAATTAATTGCCAGGATTTTTCACCAAGTTCCGCCTGATCTTGGTGAACTGTCGTTAAACTTGGAAAAATATTTTCGGATATTTCCAGATTATCCCAGCCAATAATTGCCATGTCTTCAGGAATCCGAATTCCAGCCTCTTTCAGTGCACGTATTGCACCGATGGCAGATAGATCGGAAGATGTAATCCACAGTTTAGGAAGCTGGGCAATATCACTTGTTTGAAGGATTTCTTTCATGTAAGCGTAACCATTGCGCAGATGATCTTTGGTCAGTCTTTCAGATAAAAAGATATGATCTTCTCTGTAAGGAATTCCATTCTCTTTCAAAGCTTCCCGAAAACTGTCAAAACGGGTAATCAGATTATTTAATATCAACGGTTCACTGAAGTACCCAATAGATGAATATCCTTTCTTTCTGGCATAAGCAATAATCTGAGACATAACTACATGATTATCAAAACAGATATATGAAATATTTTTGTGATTACTCATACAATCTGCATAAACAATGCGAATATTTTTTTCCAGAAGCTTATCTGCCTGAGAATCGTCTAAAAAGCCACAAAGAACCACAGCGGCTTCCGCATAATTACGAATCAGGATTTGTACATTCTGTTTTTCTTTTTCGGGAGAATATGAATTTTCTAATATCAGAACCGTATATCCGTTCTTGTACGCAAGCTGCGTAAATACACTTGCCGTTTTTGCAAAAAAATGGTTTGTCAGATCCGGGACAAAAAGGCCAATAATCCGACTTCTTTTGGAACGCATATATTGTGCCATAGGATTTGGTGAATATCCCATCTCTTTGATCACACGCCAAACTTCTTCTTTGGTCTTTTCAGAAATCGAAGCAGTTCCATTAATCACATGAGAAACTGTACCGATCGTTACGCCTGCTGCCGCCGCAACTTCTTTCATTGTAACTTTCTTCTTATCTGCCAATGTGCTCACCTACTCAAAATCAAAATGGTATCCGGCAGTTTCCCGGCACTGATCCAATATCCGTATAACTGCCAGAGAACTGTCTAATGGAACCATTTTACTCTCAGTAAGACCTTTTTTCAAGCAATCCATAACTTCCTGTGCTTCAAATTCATATCCATTTTTAATAAATGGTTCTTCAATTGATTCCAAAACATGATTATCAAAATCAAGAAGTTCTGCTTTCTGTGCCTGAAAAAAGTATTCCTCCTGCATAGTAATCCTTCCTTTCGTCCCCAGCAGATAGAGGGAAACCATCTTTTCAGAACCAAGACCGCAGGAAAGATGGGCAAATCCACCATCCGGATATTCCAATACAATAGAATCCAGATAATCCACACCGCTTTCACCAATAACCGTATGATCAATCACGCGTGAAGGTTCATCCCCCAACATTGCACAGGCATAACTAACCGGATAAAATCCAAGATCCAAAAATGCACCTCCTGCAATTTCTTTTTTGTA
>JAQXQS010000195.1 GCA_029101305.1 Clostridia bacterium
TGTTTAATGTGGATGAGCGTCATGGAATGTATGACAAATTCTGGAACCGAGTTATTTTCCCGATTATGGATGTGAATAACCGGGTGATTGGTTTTGGCGGCAGGGTCATGGGAGATGGAAAGCCCAAGTACCTGAATTCCCCGGAGACAAAGATCTTTGACAAAAGCCGTAACCTGTATGGGCTGAATGTGGCTCGTACATCCAGAAAGCCATATCTGATCCTGTGCGAAGGTTATATGGATGTGATCTCCATGCATCAGTCAGGCTTTAACAACGCAGTGGCGTCCCTTGGGACCTCCCTTACTTCCGGGCACGCCAGCCTTCTAAAGCGCTACACCCAGGAGGTGCTGCTTTTGTATGACAGTGATGAGGCAGGAGTGAAGGCAGCATTACGTGCCATTCCCATATTGCGGGAAGCAGGGATCAATTCCAGAGTTGTGGATCTGAAGCCTCACAAGGATCCGGATGAATTTATCAAGACAGAAGGAGCAGAGGCCTTTCAGCAGAGGCTGGATCAGGCAAGAGACAGCTTTATGTTCCGGGTGAGCGTATCAGAGAAGGATTTCCCTATGGAGGAGCCGCAGGGACAGAATCGTTTCTTTGAACGGTGTGCACGTCTTCTTCTGGAATTATCGGATGAGCTTGAGCGGAATCTTTACATAGAAGCCATTGTCAGGCAGTATCACAGATATGGGATCAGCGTGGAGGATCTCCGCAAAAGAGTAAATACCCTGGCTATGAAGGGAACGCCTATAGAGCAGCGGCAGCAGCCAAAGACTGTGGAAGCCCGTCAGGCACAGAAGAAGGAATCTGCAGCAGATAAGGCTCAGAAACTGATGCTGACCTGGCTTGTAACTTATCCAGGGATTTTTGATACAGTTGAGAAATATTTGTCTCCGGGGGATTTTATCGTTCCTTTATATCATGAAGTGGCAGAAATGCTTTTTGAACAGCATGCCCAGGGAGATGTGAATCCGGCACGGCTGCTGAACAGCTTTACTGACAGCGAAGAGCAGCGAGAGGTAGCATCACTTTTTAATGCAACCATCCATCTGGAAACAATGGAAGAGCAGGAACGGGCATTTAGCGACACTCTGATCCGTATTAAGCAGGAAAGTCTTGCAGAAAAAAATAAAAACTGGGATCCTACAGACATGGCCGGGTTGCAAGAACTTGTAAAGGCCAAGAAGGAACTGGAGGATCTGGGAAGAAAAAGACAGCAGCTGCATATTTCCTTTGAATAAGGATAAAATATAAACACTATATGGAGGTTAAAACACCTATGGAAATGAATATGGGCAAATTCAGTGAGAAACTTGTAGAGCTTCTGGAACTTGCAAAAAAGAAAAAAAATGTGCTGGAATATCAGGAAATCAGTGACTTTTTCAAAGACCAGCCGCTGGATGCAGAGCAGATGGACAAGATCTTTGATTTTCTTGAGACCAGTGGTGTAGATGTACTCCGTATCACAGATAATAATACAGATGACCTGATGCTGGATGATGATGTGGATATTGATGGTCTGGACGAAGAGGAAGAGGTAGAACTGGACAAGATCGATCTTTCAGTTCCAGAAGGCGTCAGCATTGAAGATCCGGTCCGCATGTATCTGAAAGAGATTGGAAAAGTGCCGCTTCTTTCTGCTGAAGAAGAAATCGAACTTGCCAAAAGAATGGAACAGGGAGACGAGAATGCCAAGAAGCGCCTGGCAGAGGCCAACCTTCGTCTGGTTGTCAGCATTGCAAAGCGTTATGTGGGACGTGGAATGCTTTTCCTTGATCTGATCCAGGAAGGAAATCTGGGTCTTATCAAAGCCGTTGAGAAATTTGATTACCGCAAGGGTTATAAGTTCAGTACTTATGCAACCTGGTGGATTCGTCAGGCTATCACAAGAGCCATTGCAGACCAGGCACGTACCATCCGTATCCCGGTTCATATGGTTGAGACCATCAACAAGCTGATCCGCGTTTCCAGACAGTTACTGCAGGAGCTTGGACGTGAACCTACTCCGGAAGAAATCGCAGAGGAGATGGATATGCCGGTTGACCGTGTCCGTGAGATCCTGAAGATTTCCCAGGAGCCGGTTTCCCTGGAAACTCCTATCGGTGAGGAAGAGGACAGCCATCTTGGCGATTTCATCCAGGATGACAATGTTCCGGTGCCGGCTGATTCAGCCGCATTTACCCTTTTGAAGGAGCAGCTTGTGGAGGTTCTTGGAACCCTGACTGAGAGAGAGCAGAAGGTTCTCCGTCTTCGTTTCGGACTTGATGATGGACGTGCCAGAACTCTTGAGGAGGTTGGTAAAGAATTTAACGTTACCAGAGAGCGTATCCGTCAGATCGAGGCCAAGGCTCTTAGAAAACTCCGTCATCCAAGCCGCAGCCGCAAGCTGAAGGATTATCTGGATTAAGGAGAGGGCTATGCAGTTAACCTTACGATGATCTGCGATCGCAGATATGGTGACAGAAGGAAACCGGCTGGTAGATGTGGGATGTGATCATGGATATTTGCCGGTCTACCTGATACAGCAGAAAAAAATTCCATCCGCCATTGCAATGGATGTACGAAAAGGTCCTCTTTCCAGGGCACAGGAGCATATCCGGCAGTATGGACTGGAGGAATACATACAGACCCGGCTTTCAGACGGACTTGTAAGCCTGGAAGCCGGGGAGGGTGACACGCTTGTAATTGCAGGTATGGGCGGTCCCCTTATGGAAAGGA
>JAQXQS010000196.1 GCA_029101305.1 Clostridia bacterium
GTACAATTTATAGAAGCCAATCGGAAAAATAAATTAAAGGTTTACATAATTGATAAATTGCCTGAAAAAACTACCAAAGGAACAGAATTGCCGGAAGCATTTTCCAAGTGGGTAGAGATTGTAACATTAGATAATCTGGCAAAAAAAGCTGCGGCAGAAAGTGAAAAGCACAGGATGCGTAAACTTGCAGTTGCAGATAACGGTAAGGGAACAATTTCCGAAAACCTTCAGGACCTTCGCATGATCGTGAACCAGACAGAGGAAGGGCTTTGCGCAATGCTGTTTAACGAAAGCGTGTCCAGACGAGCTGATTTTGCTTTGCTTGTACAGGACGATAAACTGGATGGACTGACCTTTTATGATCCCTGGTTTAATCGCGCCCAAAGCTTTGATTTGAAGCCTTATCCGGCACAGACAGAAGGCTATGCACATCAGATCCTGGGAAGTCTGGAGCCTGGAGAGAGCTGCTTTTTGTGCCTGGAATCAATAGAGCATATTAAAGAAGAAGGACAAAAAATTGAGCCGGATATACTTTGTCTTGAGAAACAGACTACCCTCTGTATTCCGTGGAAAGTAACTACCAAAGAGGGAAAAACTCTGCAGCTAAAAGCAGATAAAGAGCTTCCAAACATGAACGGAAGGGGTTATTTCCCTGCTTATACGGGAAGCTTCACCTGGAAGAAGAACGAAGGAGAGCATTACAGCCTGAAATTCCCGGAAGCGGCAGATTGCCTGAGAGTGAAATTAAACGGAGAAGACTTGGGCTATCTGGCTGGTTTCCCTGCAAAAGTGGAGATTACAGATGCACTTCTGGATGGTGAAAATCATCTTGAAATAAAAGTGGATACTACTCTTGTCTGGAAGCTGAAAGATGGTGCATCCACTCATTTGCAGGTACCTGCAACCGGAATTACAGAAGCACCGGTAATAGAGACGTATATGCGATATTAATTAGATAAGTTTGAAATGCTGTTAAACTTGAAGTTTGCGGAACATGAGAATGCTGTAAATTACAGAAACAATATGAGAGGAAAATTAAGATGAAGAAAGCAGACAGAATATATTATGGCGGAGATTATAATCCTGACCAGTGGGATGATCAGACAATAGATGAGGATATGCGTTTGTTTAAAAAAGCCGGAATTAATTTATTAACTCTTCCAGTTTTTTCATGGGCAAAGCTTGAGCCAGACGAGGGTGTTTATAATTTCGGATGGTTGGACCGAATCATTGATAAAATTTGGGAAAACGGTATTCATGTATGCCTTGCTACTCCAACTACTGCACAACCGGCCTGGCTGTCCACCAGATATCCAGAAGTACTTCCTGTTGATATTGCAGGAAGAAAAAGAACCCATGGAATGCGCGTGTTCTTCTGCGTAAACAGCTTGAAATATCGAGAGAGAGCAGCTGCAATTGCAGAGCAAATGGCTATGCGTTACGCACATCATCCAGCACTTGCGATGTGGCATGTTTCCAATGAATATGGAACCTATTGCTACTGTCCGACCTGTCAGGCAAAGTTTCGTGTATGGTTAAGAAAACGTTATGGAACAGTGGATGAACTGAATAAAAGATGGCACACCACGTTCTGGGGAAGAATTGTCAGTAGCTTTGAAGAAGTAACACTGCCTACAGAATTAAATGATGATTATCGGTTTAATCCGGCAATTCAGCTAGACTATATGCGCTTTGTAACAGACTCAACAGCGGAATGCTTCCAGAATGAATATGATGTTCTGAAAAAATACAATCCGGAGATTCCTATTCAGACAAATATGTCCGGTTTTATCAAGAAGTTAGATCAGTTCACTATGACTAAGAAATTGGACATAGTAGGATGGGATAACTATCCGTGGCCAGATGATCCAGCATATTTCGTGGCAATGAAGCATGATATTATGCGAGGCTTAAAAGGCGGTCAGTCTTTTGTTCTGACAGAGCAGTCTCCAAATCAGCAGAACTGGCAGCCTTATAATCTGTTGAAACGGCCAGGTGAAGTGAGAAGATTATCTTATCAGGCAATGGCGCATGGAGCAGATACCTGCCTGTTTTTTCAGATGAGACAGTCTATTGCCGGACAGGAAAAATTCCACGGGGCAATTATTAGCCATTCAGGAAGAGAGGATACAAGAGTTTTCCGGGAATCAAGTGTATTGGGAGCTGAGTTGGCG
>JAQXQS010000197.1 GCA_029101305.1 Clostridia bacterium
CAGATATCATCCAGCAGGTTGGAAACGCCCCGCAAATTCACAGGGGAACCCATGCACACCGGCACAATACTTGCTTCCTGGATATTGGTAGCAAGTGCTGCAGAAACCTCTGTAACAGAGAACTCATCGCCTTCAAAATAACGATCCATAAATTCTTCGCTTGTTTCAGCTACAGACTCCATCAGGATATCATGGTATTTTTCAAGGTACTCTTCCAGGTAATCCGGAACCGGGCATTCTTCTTTCATGCCTTTGTCAATATATTTTCTGCCGGCCTGTTTCACAACATTTACATAGCCTACAAACTTACCATCCTCACGGATCGGGAAATGAAGAGGTGCGATCTTCTTGCCATATAATTCGGTAAGATCCTCAACTGCTTTCCTGTAACTTACATCATCTACGTCCATATCTGTAACAAAGATCATGCGGGGAAGCTTATACTTCTCACACAGATTCCAGGCCTTCTGTGTACCAACCTGAACGCCTGCCTTACCGGAAACAACGATAATCGCTGCATCAGCTGCACTAACTGCCTCTTCTACTTCACCAACAAAGTCAAAGTAGCCCGGTGTATCCAGAATATTGATCTTTATCTTCTGCCATGGAACCGGAATCACAGATGTAGAAATAGAAAAGTGCCGTTTGATTTCTTCTTTATCATAATCACTGACAGTGTTGCCATCTTCTACACGACCTAAACGGTTGGTCAAGCCTGCAAGATATGCCATTGCTTCTGCCAGAGTTGTCTTTCCAGCCCCACCGTGACCTAATAGGACTACATTTCTGATTCGGTCAGTTCTAAAAACGTCCATATGTAATACCTCCCTGTTTGTCTGATATGTTCATATTTTACTAAATATTCAGAAGAATTTCAAGTATTTTCTGGGATTTTGACGGTATTTTTTCAAAAAAGTTTAGATTATTTTGTCATTTCTGTAGGAATTGACAATTTGCAAGGAATCTCGTACAATAGCAGAAGACAGTTTTTCACTTTAACGAAGGAAAGGAAACACAATATATTATGAAGACAATCGGTTTTATCGGTCTCGGTCTGATCGGTGGTTCTATTGCCAAAGCAATCCGGAAATACCATCCGGACTACCATATTCTGGCCTACAACCGCAGCAAGGATGCACTTGCATCTGCGATCAGCAGCGGCATTATAGATGGAGTCTGTGAGGAAATGAAGGATCCCCGTTTCGGCTCCTGCGATTATGTATTTTTATGCGCTCCGGTAGAGATCAATCTGGAATGTCTTTCTTATCTGAAAGAAATCCGTCAGCCAGGCTGTATCATTACAGATGTAGGAAGTGTAAAGGGAATCATCCACCAGAAGGTGGAAGAGCTTGGCATGACAGACTGCTTTATCGGTGGTCACCCTATGGCAGGTTCTGAGAAGACCGGATTTAACCATTCCAATGAGCGCATCCTGGAAAATGCTTACTATATTCTTACGCCAGGCGGAGAAGTGGGTCTGGAATATATTTCAGATTTCACAGAGCTGGTCAGCTCCCTTGGGGCCATTCCTATGGTCCTGACTGCGGAGGAACACGATTTCATCACAGCAGGGGTCAGCCATCTGCCACACATTATCGCCTCTGCCCTTGTAAACCTGGTAAAAACACTGGATAATGACGCAGAATACATGAAGACTATCGCAGCAGGCGGTTTCCGCGATATTACCAGAATCGCCTCTTCTTCCCCTGTTATGTGGCAGCAGATCTGCATGGAAAACCATGAGAATATCTCCAATGTCCTTGACGATTATATCCGCATGCTGATCCAGATCCGCTGTTCGGTAGACAACTGCGCTACTGACGGCAAGGAGGCAGATGCCATTTACCAGATGTTTGCAAGCTCCAGGGATTACCGTGACTCCATTGACGTTGTTGATAACGGCCCTATCCGTAAAGCATATGTACTTTATCTGGATATTGCCGATGAGGCCGGTGGAATTGCCACTATCGCAACCATTCTTGCCATGGATAAAATCAGTATTAAGAACATCGGGATCATTCACAACCGTGAATTCGAACAGGGTGTTCTGAAGATTGAATTTTACGAGCAGGATGCTATGGAGCGGGGCATTGCGCTTCTTAAGAAACGTAATTATATAGTATATGAACGTTAATTCTAACGGGAATATTTTTCAGAATGCACCCTGACGTATGCAACGAAGCTACAGCTATTCAACAACAATTATTGATTATAGGACTAATTACTATGGAAATTAAAAAACTTACCAATCTCCACGGCGAAGTCACCGTACCGGGGGATAAATCCATCTCCCATCGTGCCGTCATGTTTGGTTCCCTTGCCAAGGGAACCACTAAGATCACCCATTTTCTGGAAGGAGCTGACTGCCTTTCCACCATCTCCTGTTTTCGCAAAATGGGCATCGAAATTGAAAATCATAAAGGAGAAATCCTGGTTCATGGAAAAGGACTTCACGGGCTTTTGCCTCCCACAGATATTCTGGATGTGGGAAACAGCGGTACCACTACCCGCCTGATTTCCGGAATTCTTGCAGGACAGGATTTTGTATCAGAACTTACAGGTGACGACTCTATCCAGAGCCGTCCCATGAAGCGGATCATGACTCCCCTTCTTTCTATGGGCGCTGATATTACCAGTATAAAGGGGAACAACTGCGTCCCCTTGCGGATTGCCGGACATCCGCTGAAGGGCATCCACTATGATTCCCCGGTTGCCTCCGCACAGGTAAAATCCTGCGTACTTCTGGCCGGAATGTATGCTGATGATATTACCAGCGTCACAGAGCCTGTTCTTTCCAGGAATCATACTGAGATCATGCTGAACTATTTCGGCGCAAAGGTAACCTCTGAGGGAACCACCGCTTCCATCCTTCCAGAGCCTTCCCTTTTTGCAAGGGAAATTACTGTACCTGGGGATATTTCTTCCGCTGCTTATTTCATTGCTGCCGGTCTGCTTGTTCCAGGAAGTGAGATTCTTCTGAAAAACGTAGGCATTAATCCTACAAGAGACGGACTGCTCCGCGTCTGCAAGGATATGGGAGCTGACATTACCATGCTGAACACAAACATGGATGGAGAACCTACTGCCGATCTTCTGATCCGCACCAGTTCTCTCCATGGCACAACTGTAGGAGGTGAAATCGTTCCTACACTTATTGATGAAATCCCGATGATTGCTATTATGGCTGCTTTTGCAGAGGGCACCACTGTGATCAAGGATGCAAAAGAGCTGAAAGTAAAAGAATCCGACCGCATTCTGGTCATGGCCGAAAACCTTTCCCGCATGGGTGCCGATATCACCCCTACTGATGACGGCATGATCATATATGGCGGCAGGCCGCTTCATGGAGCTACCATTGACCCACATCTGGATCACCGTATCGCTATGTCTTTTGCAGTTGCAGGTCTGCTCTGCGACGGCCCACTCTTTATCAAAGACGGAGACTGCGTGAGGATTTCTTATCCTGAATTTTATGAAGATCTGTATAGATTAGGGGAATAACAGGAACTAAAAAGCCAGGAATTAAGATAAGTATTTACAGCTTCTGTTTAGTTCCTGGCTTTTTGGTTTTATATTTCTTCTTTTTCTCTTTTGTTTTATCTTCTTATTCTATTTTTTCCATTCTGGTTCACTTGTTATTTCGTCTTCTATATGTTAAATAATAGTCAATTTCTTTTCTCTGTTTTTATTAATTATGCACTATTTTTCTTGTTTCTTGTTTCTCTATTTTTGCATTTTTAACATTATATTTCTTTTTGTTCATTTTTATTTTATTATTCGCTTTATTTTTCTGTTGTAGTTTGATATTTTTTTAACGCATTTACCAAAGTTAAAAAACTTTTCCTTTTCCTCTTTTTTTCTTCTGGGAAATAACGTATAATCTGCCTGTAAGTTGAGCAACACTAAATCATAAATACGAATAAAGCAAAAGAGATCAGCCCAGACAAAAGAGCGGCTGATACAGGAAAGGAGCCAGAAATTATGAAGATTTTATTTTACGGAACAAAAAATTATGACGAACAGTTTTTTGACAAGCTTCTGCCTGAATTTCCAGGTATTGAGATTAAATTTATTGAGGCCAATATTCATGAAGAGACCGCTTCCCTTGCAAAAGGATACGAAGCCATCTGTGCATTCGTAAATGCAGATCTTGGCTCTAAGGTTATTGAAGAACTTCATCAGCAGGGCGTGAAGTTGATTCTCATGCGCTGCGCAGGTTATAACAACGTAGATCTGAAAACCGCACAAAAATACGGAATCAAAGTTCTCCGCGTACCAGGCTACTCCCCGGAGGCGGTTGCTGAACATGCAATGGCACTTGCCCTTACCGCCAACCGCCACACACACAAGGCTTACATCAAATGCCGTGAGAACAACTTCACCTTGAACGGTCTTATGGGTGTGAATCTCTATAAGAAAACAGCCGGAATCATCGGTACCGGTAAAATCGGCCAGGCAATGGCGCGGATCTGCAAGGGCTTCGGCATGCGTGTTATCGCATATGATCTTTTCCCGAATAAAAGCCTGGATTTCCTGGAATATGTTTCTCTCGACGAACTGCTTGCCACCAGCGATCTGATCAGTCTGCACTGCCCGCTCACTGACGAGACGAAACCTATCATTAATGAAAAAACCATTGCACAGATGAAGGATGGAGTTATTCTGGTAAACACCTCCCGCGGCGGTCTGATCAAAACAGAGGATCTGATTTCCGGTATCCGCGACCACAAGTTCTTTGCCGTTGGCCTGGATGTTTACGAGGAAGAATCCGACTATGTATTCGAGGATCTGTCTGAAAGCATCATGCAGACTTCCCTGATCCAGCGTCTTCTCTCCTTCCCGAACGTAACCATGACTTCCCACCAGGGATTCTTTACAGAAGAAGCCCTCACGAACATTGCCGAGACAACCATGGAGAATGCACGGGCATATATGAATGGAGAAGAACTGAGAAATGAGGTTCTGTCATAAAAGCAAAAACTGGCTTTCGCGCATGTTTTTTATAACGCGCGAAAGCCAGTCTTTTTTCTTTGCATAGAGCAATATTTTTTTACACCTTATTTATAAAATCAGCATAGCATCCCCAAAGGAAAAAAATCGATATCTCTCCTGCACTGCCACTTCATAGGCATGCATAATATTCTCTTTTCCAGCAAGTGCCGATACCAGCATCACTAAGGTAGACTCTGGCAGATGGAAATTGGTAATCAGGCCATCGATCATTTTGAACTTATAGCCCGGATAAATAAAAATCTCTGTCCAGCCATTTCCAGCCTTCAGGATTCTATCTTCGCCAGTGGCAGATTCCAGGGTACGGCAGCTGGTGGTTCCTACTGCGATCACACGTCCGCCATTTTTCTTCGTATCATTGATCAGCTTTGCCTGATCTTCTTCCACAATATAGAATTCCGAATGCATATGGTGCTGTTCCACATCATCCACCTTAACCGGGCGGAAAGTTCCAAGGCCTACATGAAGAGTCACATGGGCAATATTTACCCCCTTTGCCTTCACCTGCTCCAGAAGCTCTTTGGTAAAATGAAGTCCCGCTGTGGGAGCTGCTGCAGAGCCCTCATTCTTGGCATAAACGGTCTGATATCGGTTCTTATCCTTTAATTTATGGGTGATATAAGGAGGCAGCGGCATTTCGCCCAGCTGATCCAGGATTTCTTCAAAAATACCCTCATAATGAAACTGGATCAGACGGTTGCCCTCGTCCACCACATCAATGATCTCACCTTTTAAAATGCCGTCTCCAAATGTGATCTTCGCGCCGGGGCGGGCCTTCTTCCCCGGTTTTACCAAGCACTCCCAGATATCATTTTCTCTTCTTTTCAGAAGCAGAATCTCGATCACTGCCCCTGTTTCTTCCTTATGTCCATAAAGTCTTGCCGGGATAACCTTGGTATCATTGATAACCAGAGTATCACCCTTGTTCAAATAGTCCAGTATATCCCTGAAATGGCGATGTTCAATACTTCCATCTGCCATAGAAAGATGCATAAGTCTGGAAGAGCTTCTGTCCTCCAGCGGGTCCTGGGCAATCAGCTCCTGAGGGAGCTCATAGTAAAAATCAGATGTTCTCATCTTTGGATTCCTCCTCTTTCCACTGCTTTTTCAGCTGCCGCACAAAATTCCATTCTTTATTGGTAAGATCCGCCTTTTTCAGCAGATCCGGGCGTCTTTTCGCAGTACGAATGATAGACTGCTCTCTCCGCCACTTTTCGATATTCGCATGATGACCGGACATCAAAACCTCCGGGACCTTTTTGCCATGCCATTCTTCCGGCCGGCTATACTGGGGATATTCCAGCAGATTTCCTGCAAAAGACTCTGTCTCACCGGATTCCTGATTACTAAGCACTCCCGGAACCATTCTGGAAATAGAATCCATCATGACCATCGCCGGAAGTTCGCCCCCTGTGAGCACATAATCACCGATTGACACATAATCTGTAACGATTTCTTCCAGGACTCTCTCATCAATTCCCTCATAATGACCGCAGAGGAAAACCAGGTCTTCTTCTTTCGCCATATCCCGGGCCATCTGCTGATTAAATACCTGTCCCTGAGGGGTCAGATACACCACCCGGGGACGTTTCCCCGCTTTTTGGACAATTGCTTCATAAGCCAGATAAACCGGCTCTGCCTGCATCAGCATTCCAGCTCCGCCGCCGTAAGTATAATCATCCACCTTCTGATGCTTGTTAAATGCATAGTCCCGGATATTCACAGCTTCCACAGAAAGAATCCCGGCATTGATCGCCCGTCCTGTGATACTGGTGTTCATCCCATTCTGGATCATTTCCGGAAAAAGGGTCAAAACATGGAAATTCATTTATAAAAGTCCTTTCATCAAATGTACCGTCATCACATTCTCCTCCAGATCCACATCAAGGATACATTCCTTGATTGCAGGAAGAAGCACCTCCTGGTGATCCGGAAGCTCTACCACGTAAACATCATTGGCACCTGTCTCCATAACATCCTTCAAAGTTCCAAAATGGGTATTGTCCTCCAGGACAACCTCCATACCGATCAGATCGCCAATGTAATATTCATCTTCATCCAGCTCCTGGGCTTCCTCTCTTGGAACCCACAGGTCTCTTCCTTTGTACATTTCAATATCATTTATATTATCGATCCCGTTAAATTTCAGGATCACAAGATTCTTAAAAAATTTCACATTCCGGATTTCCAGCTTTTTCATCTCTCTGCCGGCATCCAGAAGCACATATTCCAGATCCAGGAACCGTTCTGGGTCAGTGGTAGGAAAAACCTTCACTTCGCCTCTTACACCGTGAGTAGTGGTAATTACTCCAACCTTCAATAAATCTTCCATTCAAAACTCCTTTACAGTCTAGCCTGTGCGATATCCATAAATCCATCATGCAAGCATGCTGGATTCATGGCTGCCGCACAGGACTTTCATAGTAAAAACAGGAGCCATGTCTCCACAGCTCCTGCCATATATCTTGCTTATTATTGCAGAATATCTACAATCACTTTTTTGCTGCTTTTGGAAGAAGCCGCTTTCACTACGGTACGGATTGCCTTGGCGATTCTGCCCTGGCGACAGATTACCTTACCCATATCAGATGCTCCCACCTTCAATTCAACGACAACAGCATCGTCCTTCTCTGTTTCGGTAACGACTACTTCATCCGGATTTTCAACAAGAGATTTTGCAATTACTTCTACTAATTCTTTCATTACACACCTCCCTGGCCTGCAAGATAATTCGATTATTTCTCGATTCCGGCCTGTTTCAGGATCTTAGCAACAACTTCTGTAGGCTGAGCACCGTTTGCAAGCCATTTCTTAGCTGCTTCTTCATCAACCTTGCATACGCTTGGCTCCTGGTTCGGATCATAGGTTCCGATCTCTTCGATACATCTTCCATCACGTTTGCTGCGGGAATCTGCAACAACGATTCTATAGTAAGGTGCTTTCTTCTGTCCCATTCTTCTTAATCTGATCTTAACTGCCATTTTAATTTTCCTCCAATTTCTTACTTTCTCTTTATTAGTTTAATTTGATTATTTTATGTTAAAAAGGAAGCTTGAAGCCGCCTCTTTTACCACCCATTTTGCCACCGCCCATGAGACCCGGCATCTGCTTCATCATCTTCTTGCTCTGCTCAAACTGCTTCACAAGACGATTGACCTCTGCAACTTCCACACCAGCGCCCTTGGCGATCCTGTTCTTACGGGAAAGGTTCAGGATTCCCGGATTGGAGCGCTCCTGTGGTGTCATGGAAAGGATAATGGACTTGGTTCTGTCCATTGCTTTCTCATCGATCATGCTCTCCACATCCTTCATCTTGCTTCCCATACCTGGGAGCATGTTCAGGATACTGGAAATGCCGCCCATCTTGTTCATCTGCTCAAGACTGGTGAGATAGTCATTGAAATCAAAGTCCATCTTCTTCAGCTTCTTGGACATCTCCTGGGCTGCTTCCTGATCTACGGCTGCCTCAGCCTTCTCGATCAGGCTCATTACATCTCCCAT
>JAQXQS010000198.1 GCA_029101305.1 Clostridia bacterium
GTACTACATGAATTAGAAATATGGGGAAATGAGTATATTCAATATTTAACTAATAAAGAATGATGAAATATTCGCTTATGAATGCCTCAGCAACTTTTCCCTTCGGACAGTGCATGTAAATCACTTTGACACACTACTGTATTTCCTCCCAATCATACATTATCCCCGATGATATCATTATTTGAGACTTTGCAAACCATATCCGACAGCTGTTTTTTCCCAGTTATCTCTGATGATTTTCAAGTTATCTTCCTCATCCACATTGAGGGACAGCTCATCGCCATAAGGAACAGGATTTACGTCATACAGAGGTGAAAGAATCTATCCCTTGTCTGTCAGAATAAACGCATGGTTTCTCAGGTGTTCATCCGTATTGGTAACCGCCATGTTGAATCCTAAAAGAAAAGATGACATAAAAACAAGTAATCCAACAATCAAACTGTATTTTTTTATTTGTTTAGGAGCGCTACTTCTTTTTTTCATTGTACACAAGGAAAACGTTATCAGTACAATGGAAAAATGTTCTATAACCTTTTTGATAAAATTTATTCATTTTTTTACTTCCGTGATATAATGCTTAATTATAAAAACATCAGATAGATAAAATGAGGTGAATCAGATGAAAAAAAAGACACTTGTGCCTCTTCTCGTTTTTTTAATGGGTATATGCCTTGTTAGTTTAGTTGTATACAAAACAGATACTCATGAAAAAGAGCAGAGCCGCACAATAGCACAATTAAATGCAACAACCTATGGAGAACGTATAAAGAATGAGATTATAAATGGAATAGAGATTACAGATGTTCTGAAACAGCTTTTGATCAGCGGAACTGGAGAAATCAATCAATTTGACACAATTGCAGAAAATATTATGTCGGATTCTGTTGAAAGCGTACAGCTTGCACCGGCTGGTATTGTAACGAATATTTATCCGGCCGAGGGAAATGAGGCAGGTAAGATTGATCTGATTCATGATAAAGAACGTGGTGAAATTTCCATATATGCAAGAGATCATCATACAATCGTTACACAGGGTCCTTTGGAATTGAAACAGGGTGGATATGGAATTGCTGTCCGCAATCCTATTTATCTGAAAGATGAAAACGGGCAGGAATATTTTTGGGGATTTACCATTGTTATCCTTCGTGTTCCGGATATTTTTTCAGATTCAACAAGTGCACTTTCGAAATTTGGATATGAATATAGTCTTTCTAAAACGGATAATCCATGGAGTGATAATTATAAAGTTGTTTATCAGTCAGATCGTCAATTAACAAATCCAGTTTCCTATGACTTTACAATAGGAACGGAGAACTGGAAGTTTGAAATAATGCCTGAAAATGGCTGGGGAAACAATACATTAATAGCTGTTATCAGTGTTTCTTTTATTGCGATTACCTTGCTTTTGGTAACTCTTACCCGGATGTGGCTGGTATCAAAAGAAAATAAAAATAAATTTCAAATACTGGCGCGCACAGATTCTCTTACAGGTATTTACAATCGCTATGGATTCGATGAACTGGCAGAAAAGATGATTAATAAAAATCCGAAAGCGAAATTTGTGGCTGTACTCCTTGATATTGATGATTTTAAGTTTGTTAATGATATCTATGGACATGTTTACGGAGACAAAGCATTAAGGAGTCTGGCAGACAGTATGAAAGCTTTTTTCCCGTCTGATGCGTTATTAGGAAGAAATGGTGGAGATGAGTTCTGTATTCTTTTAAAAAATTATTCCTGCGAGGATGTAAAAGAGAAGCTACAGCAATTCACTATGGCTCCAAAGACATTTTCATATAAGGGAAAAGAACATCCATTTTATATTTCTCTTGGATATTCGGAATATCCGACATTTGCGTCTAACCGTTCACAGCTTATGCGTTGTGCAGATGCAGCCCTTTACGAAATAAAACTTCATGGGAAAAATGGCTGCATGGCTTATAGGGAAGGACTTGAATTAAGGGCTCGTAAACAACTGGGATTTGCATTCAGGGATATCTCCGAGCACCTTCCAGGAGCATTTATCATATACAGAGCAGACAAAGAAGATGATGAACTCTTTTATGCAAATCAGGAGTTTCTTCATATGGCCGGGTATAAAGATATGGATGAACTATTCAGACTTACAAAGAAAAGTTTCAGCAACCTGATACGGGAAGATGAGAAGAAGAAGATAGACGCAAGCATTTGGAAACAGATTGATAATGGCAATGGAAATGACTATATCCACTTTCATCTACGAAGAGCGGATGGATCGTATCTGTCTGTGCTTGACCATGGGAGAATTGTTGAGAGCCAGCAATATGGCAAAGTATTTTATGTATTGTTCATGGACTGGGAGGATATGAATAATCATTACAGTGAAAAATTTTCCGGATAATCGAAGGAAATATTGGAAATAACGCCAGTCTTCTTGTTGTACACAAAAATAGATTAAGGAAATAATTTAAAAAACCTGCTTAAAAGTACTTGACTTTTGTTAGCAGGTTTTTTTGCGCTGCTTTTCAAGTTTTAACACCTCCTTCGTCAGATTTCGATACCCCTCTGCTACCTTACCGCCAGGGTCATGGGCAAAAATGCTTTTCCCTTCGGCGCTGATTTCCTTTGCACGGACAGAGTGAGGAATTTCCGTTCCAAAGACTTTGATTTTACTTCCATAGGTATCCCGCAGCAAAGCGGCAATCTCTTTGGCAAAGTTTGTACGGTTATCCACCATTGTCAGCAGGATGCCGTCAATCTGAAGTTTCGGATTGATCTGGCGTTTCACCTTGCTGACCGTGGACAGAAGCTGTTCCAGTCCTTTGGCGGGCAGATACTCTGCCTGAACGGGAATTATGATCCTGTTTGCAGCTGCCAGTACATTGACTGTAAGCATACCTAACGATGGTTGACAGTCAATCAGGATATGGTAATACTGTCCCTTTAGCGTATCCAAGTATTGCCGTAAAATCGTTTCACGGCTCATAGCGTTCACCAGAGACACTTCCATACCGGAAAGCTGAATATCCGCAGGCATCAGGTCAACGCCTTCCGCATGATGCAGAATACCCTCTCCTGGGCGTATAGGTTGATCCATCAAAATTTTTCCCATTGCGTCAGACAGTGTAAATGGCAGCTTGTCAGGTTGCGGGTTCCCCAGGCTGATTGTCAAACTCCCTTGCGGATCTCCGTCGATCAGCAGCACTTTCTTTCCGGCCTGTGCCAGACCTATTCCTAAGTTCGCACAGGTTGTTGTTTTACCAATGCCGCCTTTCTGGTTGGCGATGGCGATGATTTGTGTGTTCATAACTTCACCTCATTTCTGATAGTTGCTGTTGTTTCTGGAAATAGAAAAAGCCGCCACTTCAAAATCATAAAGTGACGGCCCTTTCTAATGCCGGAAGCTTTTCCCCTGAAATGAAAAAGGCACCCAGTCATTTGATACTGAGTGCCTGCATTAGATTCATATTTAATTGTTCAGATTTGGTCAAATTATGCCAAACTCTCCATCGAAAAATCAGAGGTCCAAGAGGGCTAAAATCCCGCACAAAATACCCCCGAAATTGCTCTCTGGTTATCCTATTTTTTAACCACTAAGGCTGTTTTTTGACTCCCTTTTTGCCGGTTGTCCTATATTTAACCACTAAAAATTGGGTGAAAACGGCTCTCGTTTTGCCAAATTTGGTCAAACCATATCAGCCCGTTTAGATATAGTAAAACCCCGGAAAGCCTTGATTTTCCGGGGTTTTTGAACCATTTTGATATAGTCTGAGCAGTCGATTATCGTTTGCTGAACTGCGGAGCGCGACGAGCTGCTTTGAGACCGTATTTCTTACGCTCTTTCATACGAGGATCACGAGTAAGGAATCCAGCTGCTTTAAGAACTGGTCTGTACTCTTTGTCTGCCTCAAGGAGTGCTCTGGAGATACCATGTCTGATAGCACCAGCCTGTCCTGTATATCCGCCACCGTGTACGTTTACAAGTACATCGAATTTGCCTTCAGTCTCGGTAGCAGCCAGTGGCTGACGAACGATAACTTTAAGTGTCTCTAATCCAAAATACTCATCAATGTCTCTTTTATTGATAGTGATTTTACCAGTACCTGGGGTAAGGTAAACTCTTGCTACTGATTTTTTTCTTCTTCCTGTTCCGTAGAATTTTGCGCTAGCCAATGTTTTCTACCTCCTAATTAAAATGTTAAAACTTCCGGTTTCTGAGCCGCATGTTTGTGTTCAGGTCCGGCATAAACGAAAAGTTTTGTATACATTTCTCTTCCTAATGGTCCTTTTGGAAGCATACCTTTAACTGCCAGCTCAACAACTTTCTCAGGTTTCTTAGCCATCATCTCTTTTAATGTAGTCTCTTTCATTCCACCTACATAATCAGAGTGATTGTAGTAGATCTTCTGATCCATTTTCTTTCCTGTAACTTTGATCTTGTCAGCGTTAACAACGATTACATAATCACCTGTGTCAACGTGTGGTGTAAACTGAGGTTTGTTCTTTCCTCTTAAAACGCTTGCTACGCCAGAAGCCAGACGGCCAAGGGTGCAGCCTTCAGCGTCAACTACATACCATTTTCTCTCGATTTTATCTGGATTAGCCATATAAGTCTGCATGGTTTTACCTCCTGTTATTTATCAACGATTGTTTGTATAAATGCGATATCTCGCATATGTTAGTAATATGGAAACGATGGTGCAATTACTGCGGAAATGTCCGAAACCGCTGATAAATACTGTCGCCGGGGCTATTGGCTAAAGTATCTCGCACTACGTCACATTGAGTAATTATATTATAACCCTTTGCTCCTGTCAACTACTTTTTCCCCATATTTCCAGATTTTTTTTCAAAAAGTTTTCCACAGTCTATAAGAATTATTACCCTCCTTTTCCACAATGCAAAAAATTCTTTCCACCAATTTTCACATAGATTACTTTTACATGGTTCTTAAGCCACAAGAACCGAATTTAGGTAAAATATATCACAAAGCAGGCTGTGCAAATCGCAGAAATGATTTTTATTTTCAAACATGCTGCAAGTATCTCATGCAAAATACACAGAATTTTCTCTTGGATTTGTGTCATTTTCCACTGGTTTTTTTCTTCGCAAAATGCTATAGTTGTGGGAAACACATTTACAAGTAACTGCTTTTACTATTTTCGTAACTGTTCAGAGCAGTTACCTATTTTCTTTTTTTGAGGTGAGGTTTTATGATAACATTTTTATCCCGTCTTTTTATCAAACATCACAATGACTACAGTTCACCCAAAGTACGCCAGACATACGGCATGCTCTGTGGTGCTGTAGGAATTGGATTGAATATTTTCCTATTTATAGGGAAATGGCTTGCCGGTATTTTAAGCGGCTCCATTGCGATCACAGCAGATGCCTTTAACAACTTATCCGATGCCGGTTCCTCCGTCATTACCCTGGTTGGCTTCAAGCTCTCCGGACAGAAGCCTGATCCGGAGCATCCTTTCGGGCACGGCCGTATGGAATATATATCCGGACTTCTTGTCTCTGTTGCCGTTCTGATCATGGGCTTCGAGCTGATCCGCTCTTCCATTGCCAAGATTCGGACTCCTGAGCCCATTGAATGCAGCCCGGTCATCATCGGTGTCCTTGTTGCATCTATCCTGGTAAAAATATATATGTATTATTACAACCGTACCATTGGTCATAAAATTGACAGCGCAGCCATGCAGGCCACCGCTGGCGACAGCTTAAGTGATACCATTGCCACCAGTCTGGTTCTTTTGGCAACCATCATCAGCCAGCTTACAGGTCTTATCCTGGATGGCTGGTTTGGTGTGCTGGTCGGCATCTTCATTTTTTATACCGGAATCACAACCATGAAGGATACCATCGACCCGCTTCTCGGGCAGGCTCCAGAGAAAAATCTGGTAGAAGAAATTGAGGAAATCGTCCTTTCCCACTCTCTGGTACACGGCATGCATGATCTGATCGTCCATGATTACGGTCCCGGACGTCTGATCATCTCACTTCATGCTGAAGTCCCCGCTCATGGTGACCTTCTGATCATCCATGATGAGATCGACAATATTGAGCACGAGCTCCAGAATAAATTGAACTGCTCCGCCACTATCCATATTGATCCTATCGTCACCGATAATAAAGAAGTCAATGAAATGCGGACACAGATCGAAGAAGTTGCAAAAAATCTTGACCACCGTCTTTCCATTCATGATTTCCGTATGGTAGAAGGGTCTACGCACACCAATCTGATTTTTGATGTGGCAGTCCCATTTGAGTGTAAACTCACCAATGTTGAGGTGACCAATCTTCTGAAAGAGCGCATCCGGAATATGGACGATGGCAATTTCTGCGCCGTGATCCAGATTGACCGTGTGTACGCATAACATTGCTATTTAATGTGCTGAAAAATCTCGGTTCTAACCAGTTGTCGATAGCCAGCGGTTTGGCAATGTATATTCACGTAGCCGTGCATTTCAGGAGCGGTTTTAGTGGAAGCGAGATCCATGACTTACGGAGACTTAGGCGCGAAGGCTCTCCTGAGCGTCTTAGTCGTAGTTAGTCATTAGCTTGCCGGAACGTTGCTCCGCACGGCGGTGAATATACATTGCCAGACAGCGTACGAGAATCGATCCCCAGCACATTAAACAGCAGCAAATCATCCCCGCAGCGATTCCCCCTCCTAACGTATATTCAGGTAAACATCCTCCCGCGTATGGAATCCCCCATCAATGATCACTTCATCCATATTATCCGCCGTCACTGCCACCGGATCAATTTTATAATACGGAATCTCATAAGTGCCATCATAAAATGTCTCTTTCGCCTTATATTCCCCAGCACCAGAAGTAATATCCTCCCCTTTTCCAAGAGCTACTGCAAATTCAGCCGCCGTATTTGCCTCCTGCTCAATAGGCTTGTACACCGTCATTTCCTGGGTACCCTCTACAATTCTCTGACAGGCGGCCAGATCTGCATCCTGGGCAACAACTGCCACTTTTCCTGCCAGCCGGTTCTCTGACAACACCTTCACAGCCTGACTTGCAAGATCATCATTTCCGCACATGATTCCCACAATATCTCTGGTCACTTCCAATCCTTTCGTCACATGACCGCCAGCAAGTTCAGCCAGCCAGTTATCACAGTATCCTGTGTAGACTACATTCAGCTTACTGCCCTCAATCGCCTTGGTAAAGCCTTTCACCACTTCTTCCACATTTCCATCTGTAGGAGAACCGTTGATTGCGAAAATATTTCCACCTTCCGGGCAAGCCTTAATCAGCGCCTCTCCCATAAGTGTTCCAACCTTCTCATTATCAATAGTGATATACAGATCTGCATCTATATTTTCCACAATACGATCATAACAGATTACATAAATTCCCTTATCTTTCGCCTCTTTCAGTACATCATAAAGAGCCTCGCCATCAATGGGGATCACCACGATCACATCCATATTTTTCTTGATAAAATACTCGATCTGGGAAACCTGTTCCTCCACAACTCCCCCGGCAACCTGCACATTTACCTCTGCTCCAAGACTCTGTGCCGTAGAAACAAACATATCACGATCCCTGAGCCACCGTTCGATTACAAAGGAGTCAAAACTAAGTCCGATCTGAAGCTTGTCCTCTTCCTTTTTTTTACTTTTCTGCGGTTCCTGCTGTGTTCTCCCACAACCAGTGAGAATAACCGTAAGCAAAAGTGCCAAGAAAAACAGCCCGCTTTTCTTTTTCATTTTCCATACCTCGCCTTATATTCACTTGGAGTCATATCCATCTGCTTTTTAAAGATCCTGCTGAAATAATTGGGATCCGAATAGCCACTTTGGATTCCAGCTTCTTTCACACTTACGTTTGCATCCACCAGCAGATCCTTCGCTTTATCAATACGGACCCTGGTAAGATACTCGATAAAATTTTTCCCAGTCTCTTCCTTGAAAATCTTACTAAAATAATAAGGGCTGATATTTACCTGGCTGGAAACATCGTCCAGGGAAATATCTTTGCTGTAATTTTCCTGAATATAAAACATAGCCTTCTTTACCGCAGAATTGGACTGGTCTTCCTTCTGGTCACGAATTGCCCTGCATATATTGACCATTTTTTCCTCAAACCATTTGCGCAGCTCCTCATAAGTGGGAAAAGACATGGCAATATCAAGATAGTCTCTCCTGTAGCTGAAGCCATAGTTGATCGCGCCACTTTCGAAAGCCAGCTTTTCTCCCCAGATAATATATTCCAGCACTTTCAGCCGGATATTATTCATATCCTGTGAGTAATGTTCCACCATCCAGTCAAAAAAAGTGTTCAGCTCCTGCAGCATGCCCTCTTCGTTTCCCTCGCCCAGAAAACGGAACATCCTCTTTTCGTTGTTTCCTGGGAAAGCCTCGTCATACACACCATTCTGGGAAAGATCCTCGATATGTATCACACGGCTCAGACTTCCATTCAGCGCACGGAGAGCTTCCCGATAAGAGCGCTCCAGTTCTGCCATTTCCCACACTCTTCCAATTCCCACGCGGAATTTTGCATCCAGGCGGCTCTCCAGCCTTGCCACAAGCTCCCTGGCTTTTTCCACCAGATCAATACGATCCTCGTAAGGATTCTGGGAAACCTCACACGGAATCACCACTGGAATACGGTTTGACATAATATTTCCAACTACACAGGAAAAGGTGGATTTCATCACATCCCGGAGCTCTGGATAAAAGCTCTGGGCTTTCACATTCATCCCCACCGGACTTACCAGCCTTCCATTCTCATAGCTCTGACCAAATTGTATCACCATGACATAGCCCTGTCCGTATTCGATATCCAGAAGCTGCTGATAATAGTCTGCTGCCTGCATCTCCTTCTGGAAAAGAAGGGAGTTTACATAACTGGTTTCCACAACAGGAATAACGGTCTCCAGCTTTTCCTGGATTTTCAACAGATTACTTCTCTGATCACGGACTTTATCCACCTTAGCCGTAGCTTCTTCCACAACCGAAATGATCTTACTCTTGGAAATAGGCTTCGTCAGATATTTTTCCACCCCAAGATCTATTGCCTCTTTTGCATAATCAAACTTATCATAGGCAGAGACTACATAAAACAAAGCAGAATTGTTAAATTTCCGAATTTCTCTCATTGCCTGGATTCCATTGATTCCAGGCATATGGATATCCATAAATACAACATCCGGGTGAAAGGTCTCTGCCTTCTCGATCACCACTCTTCCGGTCTTTGCAGTCTCCACACTGCACTGGTCTTTAAATTCAGCCAGGATCACGCTTTTAAAGGCTTCCAGCATGATTCCTTCATCATCAGCTATCAGAATACGGTACATTTTTACACCTCTTGGTTTCTATTTCTTTTTCAGAGTATCGCTTATTGCAGGAATGATTTTTTGGGCACGCTCTAGTCACGGTCTCCTTCCGCCTCCACAGGCAGCGTTATGTGCACACTGGTGCCCAATCCAAGTCCATCACTTTCGATGGTAAGAAGTCCTTTTTGTTTATAATACAATTCCAGGCGGTCAATAACATTACCCACAGCAATTCCGGTAGAATAACGGTCTTCCCCATTATTCCGGGCTTTTCCAGCCATTACTGAATCGATCATTTCCTGCGTCATTCCGGCCCCATTGTCACTGACTGTAATTTCCAGGTCATCTCCATCCTTGTGAATGGACATCCGGATCATTCCAGTCTCCATACAGTCGTGAATTCCATGCTGCACTGCATTTTCTACCAAAGGCTGCAGGATCATACTTGGAATACGGAAATCCCCGATTCCTTCATCCACGTCTTTTTCATAATGGATATCTCCCGCAAATCTGACATTCAGAATATAAATATAGTTGTCTACAGCATCCACTTCTTCCCAGAGCATGGCATCATCCTCCATTTTCCGCACATTATACCGGAAAAAGTCTGCCATTTTTTCCAGGAAAACACCTGTACGCTCTGCATCCTCCAACATGGCAAGCTGGGCACCTGCATTCAAACAGTTAAACAAAAAATGAGGATTGATCTGTGCCTGCAGATATTTCAGCTGTGCTTCTTTCAGATGTGTTTCCATAAGAAGCTCACGTTCCTTCATCTGCGCCTGCTTCTCCATATTTTCCCTCTGCTGCTTAATATGAAGACGGATGCTGTCCAGCATCTGGTTAAAACCTCTTGTTACCACCCCGACCTCGTCTTCACATACAACAGGCAGAACCGGCACATTCAGGTTTCCCATTGCCACTTCATGGGCAGTGTTGGAAAGCTGGGTAAGAGGACGGATCATGGAACGCACAACCAATATGATGATCGCCACCCCAACAGCCGCAACAATGGAAATCACAACAAGAGCCAGCCTGTACAGTACATCCATGGAAGAAAGAAGAATCTGGTAGTTAGAGGAATTTATCCGGAAGCGCAGATTGTTCAGCCTGTAAATGTAAGAATTAATATAATCATAAAGCTGTCTTTCTTTTTCATAAGAAGATTTATATTTTTCTATATTTCTGCCTCGTTTTGCCTGAACTGTCTCACTGGTCTGATCCAGATAGCTTTCTGACATTCTGCGGATATTTTTTTCCAGCATTTTTCCTTCATTATCCACATTCCGGTCATTTAATTCGTCCAGAAGCTGCCTGTAGTCCTGCTCATACCTGTAATAATTTTCCAGGGACTTGGTTCCCTTTGTATTCAGATACTCATACACCGTACTTTCCAGCTTATTTAAAGTATCAGATAGATCATTGATCGCAGCGTTACTGGAAAAAACAGCATCTATCCGGTCTACACCGGTATGAATCTGTTCAAAAATAAAAAAATTAATGCACATTACGAAAACCATTACCAGAACCATAGCGGCACTAAGTCTTGTCTGGATGGAATTTTGTACGGAAAGGCTCACTTTTTTCTCTTTCATCTAGTTCCCCTCCGTTCTGTAGATGCCTACATTTCCTCTTGTGATCACATGCTGTCCGACACTATAATAACTGCTTGTGTGTCCAAGGGATGAGTATTCTTCCAACGCATTAATGCTGTAACGCCCGATTTCCTCCATATCCAGGGCAATCGCAGAAGAAATAATACCTTTACTGATCGCGTCAAGAATTACATCCGAATAATAAAAGCCAACTACATCTACATTTCCCACTTCATTGTAATCTACAAGAGCCTGATAAACACACTCAGTCACAACCTCGTCCATACATACCAGCACATCCGGAAGGGTTTCTCCACTTACGAAAATATCTCTGACAAACTCCTCTGTATCGAAGTCGGAGCTGCTGTCAATGCTGTATTCTGAAATATTGACAGACTGGTAGTCCTTCTTTTTCTCTTCCAGTTCTTTTTTGATCTGATAATAGACCAAGTTGGTCTCCTGTGTTTTTGACTGGGAATTGGACAAAAGAAGCACCTGGGTAGTCTCATGTTTCTTCAAAAGTCCCAGTATCTGCTCTGTATAGGCATTTCCAAGCTGATAGCTGTTCAGACCCACAAAACTGATTCTTGCACTGGAGGAATCATCTGTAAGAACGGTAACCACTGGAATATTCTGATCTGTGGCTTCCTGGATCAGCTTTTGCTCTTCGCTGCTTCCATCTGCTTCCAGAATGATGCCATCCACCTTGGATGCAATTCCGATCTGCAGATAATCCGCTTTCGTATAACCTGAATCATGCCCTAGTGTGATCTGCTCCACATAAGCATCTGCATCCTTTGCTGCAGCGCTGGCGCTTTTATAAATAGAATCCCACATCAGGGTATTTTCCTCACCTGAGATCATCAGATAATGTTTTTCGTAACTGGCTGCTCCCTCTCTTTCCCCCAGATCGACCTTATCCAGGGTTTTCTGGAAATAGATCCAGATTCCGGAAAGAAACAGCATACAGCCTGCCAGAATAAAAAAAACGGTCAGTGTAGATTTTTTCATAGTTTACAGTTTCCTTGTATTCACATATTAATCCTGCCACAATAAAGCTATTGTTTTGGACTTCTTATAGCTTTTATTCCTAATTCCTTATGTAGTAGTTTAACATAATCAACTGATATATGCAAAAGTTACTGCGCAAAACGTGTTACTATGAATAACATAAGCAATAACCTGCAAGAGCAATAATGTGACAGGTTGCAAAAAGGCCATTGCCATTTTTTTGGCAACAGCCTTTTTACTGCTATTTGCATTCACAGCAGTTTTGTTCATTTTTCAATTCTGATTGTTAGTTAGATTTTCTGTTAGAGATAACATCAAATACAACTGCAATCAGAAGTACGGCACCTTTTACAACGTACTGCCAGGAATCACCGATACCCATGATAGACATACCCATGTTGATAACACCAAGAAGAAGAGCACCGATTACAACACCGCCTACAGTACCGCTTCCACCGTATGCAGAAGCACCACCGATGAAACAGGAACCGA
>JAQXQS010000199.1 GCA_029101305.1 Clostridia bacterium
TGGGAGCGCCATAGGCGCGGAGCAATCGACTTTCATTTATGGTGATGTCTGCGTAAGCAGACATGTCCGTTTAGTATGAAAGTCCTGTGCAGCAGCCATGAATCCAGCATGCTTGCATGTTGGATTTATGGATATTGCACAATTTAGTGGAAAATCCATTTGACAGATAGACCATACCAACGAAATGGGGCGCATTTTGGAGGTTGTCTCTGAACAGATACGCTTTTTAGGAATTACATGGAAAACAATAAAAAAACACTGGCGTTTTTTATTTGGTTGTGTTATACTTCTACAATGACTGTAATAATAGGGGGAAACCCTGCGCATTTACAACCGCAGGATAACTGACTTTCACTCATGTGATGCCTACAGAAGCAGACACCATATGAGTGAAAGTCAGAGCAGCCCGGAATTTCCGGGACATGCTGCGGTATCATAAAGAAATGGACAATGTCTATCCGCTATGCACATGCGGCTGCATTGGACCTGACATTTTACCTGAAATATTAAGGAGGAACACGAAAATGAGTTTACAGGTGGAGAAATTAGAGAAAAACATGGCGAAACTTACCATCGAAGTTTCCGCTGAAGATTTAGACAAGGCAATGGAGAAAGCTTACCAGAAACAGAAAAGCAGAATCAGCCTTCCGGGATTCCGTAAAGGAAAAGCTCCTAGAAAGATGATCGAGAGCATGTATGGTAAGGGCGTATTCATGGAAGACGCTGTTAACTCTCTTGTACCACAGGAGTATACAAAGGCTCTTGGCGAGTGCGACCTTGAGATCGTTTCCCAGCCAGAGATCAATGTTACACAGATGGAGCCAGGTAAGGCACTTATCTTTACTGCTGATGTAGCTGTTAAACCAGAGGTTACTCTTGGAGACTACAAGGGAGTAGAGGTTCCGAAGTCTGACATCACTGTAACAGACGAGGAAGTTGACGCAGAGGTTAAGAAAGAGCAGGATAAGAACGCAAGAACAGTTGCAGTTGAGGATCGTGCAGCAGCAAATGGCGATATCACAACAATCGACTTCGAGGGATTTGTTGACGGTGTTGCATTTGACGGCGGCAAAGGAACTGACTATGCACTTACACTTGGATCCGGTACATTCATTCCAGGCTTCGAGGATCAGCTTGTTGGAGCAAACACAGGCGATCATGTAGAAGTTAAGGTTACATTCCCAGAGGAATACCAGGCAAAAGAACTTGCTGGCAAGGAAGCTGTATTCCAGTGTGACGTTAAGAAGATTGAGACCAAAGAGGTTCCGGAGCTTGACGATGAGTTCGCTAAAGACGTATCTGAGTTTGATACTCTTGCAGAGTACAAAGAAGACGTTAAGAAGAAACTGACAGAGAAGAAAGAAAAAGAAGCAAGAACTGCAAAAGAGAATGCAGCTGTAGATAAAGCAATCGAGAATGCACAGATGGATATTCCGGAGCTTATGACAAAAACAGAGTGCCGTCAGATGATGGATGATTTCTCCAGAAGAATGCAGCAGCAGGGATTATCCATGGAGCAGTACTTCCAGTTCACAGGCCAGAGCATGGACAAGATGATGGAAGATATGAAGCCACAGGCTCTTAAGAGAATCCAGACAAGACTTGTTCTTGAGAAAGTAGCTGAAGCTGAGAAGATTGAAGCATCTGAGGAAGAAATCACAGAAGAGATCCAGAAGATGGCAGACGCTTATAAGATGGAAGCTGATAAGATCAGAGAAGCTATCGGTGAGAGCGGACTTGAGCAGATGAAGAAAGATATGGCTGTTCAGAAAGCTGTTACTCTTATCGCTGACGCAGCTGTTGAAGTTGAGAAAGCAGCAGACGCTGAGTAATCAGAAAGAATGAAAGGCTCTCCTGTATCGCAGGATCAGGAGAGCTTACCTGATAAGAAAAGAGGGAATATATGAGTTTAGTGCCTTATGTCATTGAGCAGACAAGCAGAGGGGAGAGAAGCTACGACATCTATTCAAGGCTTCTGAAGGACAGAATCATTTTCCTGGGAGAGGAAGTAAACGATGTAAGTGCCAGCCTGGTAGTTGCAGAGCTGCTTTTTCTGGAAGCAGAAGATCCTGGAAAGGATATCCAGCTTTATATTAACAGCCCGGGTGGTTCCGTGACAGCTGGTATGGCTATTTATGATACCATGCAGTATATCAAGTGCGACGTTTCCACCATTTGTCTGGGAATGGCTGCCAGCATGGGAGCATTCCTTCTTGCTGGTGGTACAAAGGGCAAGAGATTTGCACTGCCGAATTCTACGATCATGATTCATCAGCCTTCTGGCGGAGCCCAGGGACAGGCTACAGAGATTCAGATCGTGGCAGATCACATTGCCAAGACAAAGAGAACATTAAATGAAATTCTGGCCGCAAATACCGGACAGCCGCTTGAGGTTGTTGAGAAGGATACAGACCGTGACAATTATATGTCAGCCCAGGAAGCTCTGGCTTATGGTCTGATCGATGGTGTTGTGATCCACAAATAAGGAATGCTGCCTGATGGCGGTATCCCCCATAACTGAAAACAAAAGAAACCCCTGGTGGAGTTTTCTTTTGCATGCTACTGTAAAAAAAGACTCCTGGGCTAACAGGAGTCTTATCTTGTAAAATGGGATAATTTTGCAAAATAGGTATATTTTAAAGAATAATTCCAAATTTTAATAAATAAAGAAATCTTTTTTCAGAATAGCTCTGAAGAAAAAGAGAGCTTTATGCAAGAAAGGAAAAAGTAAAGATTCATGGCTGAGAAGATAAGAGAGGGAAAAGTAAGATGTTCCTTTTGCCAGAAAACCGAGGATCAGGTCCGCAAGCTGATCGCAGGTCCGGATGGTGCCTATATCTGCGATGAGGGTGTAGGAATCTGCTCGGAGATCATGGAAGAAGAATTTGGAGGATATGATCAGGATGAGGTCTTCGGATCGGAAATCAATCTGATGAAACCTGAAGAAATCCACGCAATTCTGGATGACTATGTAATCGGACAGGATGAAGCCAAGAAAGCACTTTCCGTTGCTGTATATAACCATTACAAACGTGTTACTGCCTCCAGAAATCTGGATGTAGAGCTTCAGAAGAGCAATATTCTTATGCTGGGACCGACTGGTTCCGGTAAGACACTTCTTGCTCAGACACTGGCAAGACTTCTGAATGTGCCGTTTGCCATTGCAGATGCTACTACACTGACAGAGGCCGGATATGTAGGAGAGGATGTTGAGAATATTCTTCTGAAAATCATCCAGGCTGCTGATTATGACATTGACAGGGCACAGTACGGAATTATTTATATAGATGAGATTGATAAGATCACAAGGAAATCCGAGAATGTTTCCATCACCCGCGATGTTTCCGGCGAAGGTGTGCAGCAGGCACTTCTGAAAATTCTGGAAGGAACGGTTGCAAGTGTGCCACCGCAGGGCGGCAGAAAGCATCCTCATCAGGAGTTTATCCAGATTGATACCACAAACATTCTGTTTATCTGTGGCGGTGCTTTTGATGGTCTGGAGAAGATCATCGAGGGCAGACAGGATACCAAGGCAATCGGATTTGGGGCTGAGGTTACTTCCAAGAAAGAGCAGAATGTGGGAGAGCTGTTTAAAAAGGTAATGCCAGAGGATCTGATCCGTTACGGTCTGATTCCAGAGTTTGTGGGACGTGTTCCGGTACTTGTAACACTGGATGGACTTGACGAGGAGGCACTCCTTCGTATCCTTCAGGAGCCGAAGAATGCACTGACCAAACAGTACCATAAGCTGTTTGAGCTTGATGGCGTAGAGCTTGACTTCGAAGATGATGCACTTCGCGTGATGGCGAGAAAGTCCATGGAGCGTAAGACTGGCGCCAGAGGACTGCGCGCGATCATGGAGAGCACTCTTATGGATCTGATGTATAGGACTCCATCTGATGATACCATTCGTAAATGTATTATTACAAAAGAAGCTGTAGAGGGAACTGGTGAACCTCAGATCGTTCACGGGGAAGCTCCTGCGATTCCGGCAACTACGGGAAATGCAGGCAGGAGAAACCAGCGTGCGCGTAAGAAGGGCACTCCTGAAACAGCCTGATGAAGGGATTTAAGAATAAATGAGTGAACCGATCAATGTACTTCCTGCTCTTGCATTACGAGGAGCTACCATCCTTCCGGGAATGATCATTCATTTTGATATAAGCCGGGAACGTTCCAAGAAGGCAATTGAAGCTGCGATGCTGAATGATCAGAAGATTTTTCTGGTCACGCAGAAGGATCCGCAGATAGAAGATCCAGTCCTGACACAGCTTTTTCAGGTGGGAACGATTGCATATATTAAGCAGGTAGTGAAGCTTCCGGATAATCTGATCCGTGTTCTGGTGGAAGGCACCACAAGAGCAGAGCTTCTTGGACTGGAACAGGAAATTCCGTATCTCAGAGCCCAGACGGTTCTGATCCAGGAAGAGAAAGAAGAACTTCCACAGGCAATGCTGGAAGCAATGCACAGGAGCATCAAGGAACTGTTTCACACCTATTGCAGCAAAGGCGGCAAAATCGGAAAAGAACTGGCAGCCCAGATCATGAATACAGAAAAGGCTCCGGAACTGATCAAGCAGGTTGCTGTGAACCTGCCATTGTCATGGCAGAGCAGACAGAAACTTCTGGAAGCTGTGAATTTGTCTGACAGGTATGAGCTCCTTGGAGCTATTCTCAGCAACGAGATAGATGTGCTGGATATCAGCCATGACCTGCAGCAGAAGCTGAAAAAACGGGTGGATAAGAACCAGCGGGAATATATTTTAAGAGAACAGCTGAAGTTGATCCGCGAGGAACTTGGAGAGGATAATACGGCTGATGAGGCAGAGGATTTCCGGCGAAAAGCAAAAGAGCTTACCGCTTCCCAGGAAGTAAAAGACCGTATTTTGAAAGAAATCAGCCGCTTTAAAATAACCAATACAAATGCAGCTGAGAGCAGTATTTTAAGAGGGTATATTGAGACCCTTCTTTCCCTTCCCTGGGATAAGTGTTCTGAGGATTCTGAGGATCTGAAAGCTGCATGGAAAATCCTGGAAGAGGGACATTACGGCCTGAAAGATGTAAAAGAGCGGATCATGGAGTTCTTGTCTGTGCGCAAGCTGACCCATAAGGGAAAATCCCCGATCCTCTGTCTGGTAGGACCTCCTGGAACAGGTAAGACTTCCATAGCGAAATCAGTTGCAGAAGCTACCGGTAAGCGCTATGTCCGTATCTGTCTGGGGGGTGTGCGGGATGAAGCTGAGATCCGCGGACACAGGAAAACTTATGTAGGTGCCATGCCAGGAAGAATCACGGTTGCCCTGCAGCAGGCGAAGGTCGCCAATCCGCTGATGCTTCTGGATGAAATTGATAAGACCAGCAGCGACTATAAGGGAGATACCTCCTCTGCACTTCTGGAGGTGCTGGATCCGGAGCAGAACAGCCATTTCAACGATCATTATGTGGAGCTTCCCCAGGATCTTTCCGAGGTACTGTTTATTGCAACGGCAAATGATATTCAGGGAATCCCAAGCCCCCTTCTTGACCGAATGGAGGTCATTGAGATCAGTGGCTACACCGAGAATGAAAAAGAGCATATTGCGAAAGAACACCTGATTCCGAAGCAGATGGAAGCCAATGGAATTGAAAAAGGCAGGCTTTCCATTCAGGGTGGTGCACTTCGTAAGATCATCAACAATTATACAAAAGAAGCCGGTGTCCGTAATCTGGAACGACTGATCGGGCAGATCTGCCGTAAGACAGCCCGTCTGATCATGGAAGAGGGAAAAGAAAAAGTCACTGTTACAGGAAAGAATCTTGAAAATTTCCTGGGACAGGCGAAATATGATTATCTGATGGCCAATAAGAAGGATGAGGTTGGTATTGCGCGTGGCCTTGCATGGACACAGGTGGGCGGCGATACCCTTCAGATCGAAGTGAATATTATGCCTGGCAAAGGAGAGTTTGTGCTTACCGGTCAGCTGGGAGATGTGATGAAGGAGTCTGCCCAGGCTGGCATCAGCTATATCCGTTCAGTAGTTTCTAAGTATGGAATCAGCCAGGTGTTTTTCCAGGAAAATGATATTCATGTACATATTCCGGAAGGCGCTGTTCCAAAAGATGGCCCGTCAGCCGGAATTACCATGGCGACGGCCATGTTTTCCGCAATTATTGGGAAACCGGTACGTGCAGATCTGGCAATGACAGGTGAGATTACATTGAGAGGCCGTGTCCTTCCAATCGGAGGACTAAAAGAGAAGCTTCTTGCTGCAAAATATGCCAAGATCAAAGAAGTACTTGTACCGAAGACAAATAAGCCGGATATTAAAGAACTGGATGAAGAGATCACAGATGGACTGAAGATCACATTTGTGGAGAATATGAATGAAGTGCTGGAAAGAGCACTTGCCTGAAACGAGAGGACAAAAAATGGTAATTAAAAATGTTTCACTGGATATCGTTTGCGGTATCACCAGCAAGCTGCCGGATACAGGGAGACCTGAGATCGCTTTTGCAGGAAAATCAAATGTAGGAAAATCCTCCCTTATCAACGGCCTTCTGAACCGCAAAGCACTGGCAAGGACAAGCTCCCAGCCCGGTAAAACACAGACTATTAATTTTTATAATGTAAATGATTTTATGTATCTTGTGGATCTTCCGGGATATGGATATGCCAAGGTTCCGGAGACAGAGAAAGCGAAATGGGGAAAGATGATCGAGCGCTATCTTCACACCTCGCAGACTCTGAAGGCAGTATTTCTGCTTATCGATATCCGCCACGATCCTTCAGCAAATGATAAGCTGATGTATGACTGGATCGTAAATAACGGATATAATCCGATCATCATTGCGACCAAGCTGGATAAGCTGAAAAGAAGCCAGGTACAGAAGAATGTAAAGGCGATCAAAGATGGACTGAAGCTGCGCCCGGGAAGCAGGGTCATTCCTTTTTCTGCTGAGACCAAACAGGGAAGAGATGAGATCTGGGCATTGATGGACGAGTTGACCGGTTTTGCACCGGCAGCTACGGCCGAGACTGAAAACTGATACTACGAGGAAAAAAATATGGGAATTATCAAGGCGTTCAAGCTGGGATTTGACTATCTCAAGTATGATGAGGACGGCAACGTAGAGGCAACACAGCGTGCCGTCAATGATGTAAACCTGGACATTGAAGCCGGCGATTTTGTGGCCATTCTGGGGCACAATGGTTCCGGGAAATCCACACTGGCGAAGCACATGAACGCGCTTCTGATCCCTTCGGAGGGAACTTTGTGGGTGGACGATATGGACACAGCCAAGGAACCGGAATTATGGAAAATCCGCCAGAGAGCAGGAATGGTTTTCCAGAATCCGGACAACCAGATCATTGGTACGGTTGTGGAAGAGGATGTAGGATTTGGACCCGAAAATCTGGGAGTTCCGACAGAAGATATCTGGAAACGCGTAGATGAGAGTCTGGAAAAGGTAGGTATGATCAGCTACCGCAAACATTC
>JAQXQS010000200.1 GCA_029101305.1 Clostridia bacterium
AGCTTCTCTTGAATCTGCGAAGAGCGCTATCTAAAGTCTCGTTTTCTTTTACGATAACGTTTGACATAGACTCACACCTAACCTCCCTCCAGTTGTAGATTGTGCTAAAATACAACTGTCTGGGTATTTTTCTTGCACGAACATTATTATATATCATACCCTCTGGGTTCGTCAACAACTTTTGGTTTAATTTTACAAAAAATTTTGACAAATTTTTGAGTGTTTTTTAGTGAATCTGTCCTTCCAGGATTCCGGCTACTGCTTCAATTGCTTCGCCAGCCTTTTCCGGATTCTTGCCGCCGGCCTGAGCCATGTTCGGGCGTCCACCGCCGCCACCGCCAACGATAGCAGCCACAGCCTTGATCAGGTTACCTGCATGTGCTCCTGCTTTCTGTGCAGAATCAGTAGCCATTGCAAGAAGGTTTACCTTGCCCTCATTTACTGCAGCAAGGACAACAACACCCTCGCCAAGCTTCTCTTTCAGCTGGTCGCCAAGATCACGAAGTCCGTTCATATCAACGCCCTCTACCTTGGCAGCAAGGAGTTTCACACCTTTTACTTCTACAACCTGGTTCATAACATCCCCAAGAGCACCCTGAGCCAGTTTGCTCTTCAGAGACTCGTTCTCGCTTGCAAGAGCCTTCACCTCACCCTGAAGGTGTGTGATCTTCTCAACGATCTCAGAAGGATTTGCCTTCAAAGCCTTGGATGCTTCGTGAAGAAGTGCTTCCTGTTTCTTATAGTATTCCAGAACACCATTTCCTGTCAGTGCCTCAATACGACGGACACCTGCTGCAATACCAGACTCAGAAACGATCTTGAATAACATGATGGAGCTTGTGTTTGCAACATGGGTACCACCACAAAGCTCCTTGGAGAAGTCGCCCATGGATACCACACGTACCTTCTGGGAATATTTCTCGCCGAACAGTGCCATAGCGCCGGATTTCTTAGCTTCCTCAACATCCATAATATCGGTATGAACATCAAGTGCTGCCTGGATCTGCTCATTTACGATCTGCTCTGCTTTCTCGATCTCTTCAGCGGTCATGGCTGTAAAGTGGGCAAAGTCAAAACGAAGTCTGTCTGCTGTAACAAGGGAACCCTTCTGCTCAACATGGGATCCAAGAACTTCCTTCAGGGCTTTCTGAAGAAGATGTGTAGCACTGTGATTCTTCTCGATATCTTTTCTTGCTGCTGTATTTACCTTCAGGGAAACAGTCTCGCCCTTGGAAATCATACCGGACTCCATATGTCCTACATGGCCGAACTTACCGCCGCGAAGCTTGATGGTATCTTCTACTACAAATTTCCCATTTGCAGTCTCAATCACACCAGTATCTCCAACCTGTCCACCCATGGTCGCATAGAATGGAGTTTTCTCAACGAAAATGGTACCCTTCTGGCCTTCCATCAGGGAATCTACCAGCTCGTCCTCTGTGGTGAGAACTGTAACCGGTGACTCAAAGGAAAGGTGATCATATCCTACGAATTCTGTAGTAACAGAAGTATCGATCTGATCATATACAGTAGCGTCAGCTCCCATATAGTTGGTTACTTCACGGGAAGAACGTGCTTTTTCTCTCTGCTCATCCATAGCAGCCTTAAAGCCTTCTTCATCGATCTCGTAACCCTTCTCCTCAAGGATCTCCTTGGTCAGGTCAAGAGGGAATCCGTAAGTATCATATAACTTAAATGCATTTTCACCGGAAAGAGTTTTCTCACCAGCTGCATTCATCGCCTCTTCCATATCGGAAAGGATACGAAGTCCCTGGTCGATGGTCTTACCGAACTGGTTCTCCTCATTTGTAAGAACATTAAAGATAAATTCTTTCTTCTCTTCCAGCTCCGGATATCCGTCCTTAGAACCGTCAATTACCTCAGCACTTAAGGTTGCAAGGAAATTGCCCTGGATTCCAAGAAGTCTTCCATGTCTTGCTGCACGGCGGATCAGACGACGTAGAACATATCCACGGCCCTCATTGGTAGGCATGATACCGTCAGAGATCATAAATGTAGCGGAACGGATATGATCTGTGATCAGACGGATGGAAACGTCATCCTCATGATGTACGCCATACTCCTTGCCGGAAATCTTACTTACCAGGTTACGAAGAGAGCAGATGGTATCTACGTCAAAAATAGAATCTACATCCTGAACAACAACTGCCAGACGCTCAAGTCCCATACCAGTATCAATGTTCTTCTGTTTCAGTGTGGTGTAATTGCCGTTACCGTCATTCTCAAACTGGGTAAATACGTTGTTCCATACTTCCATATAGCGGTCGCAGTCACAGCCTACTGTACAGCCTGGTTTGCCGCAGCCATATTTCCCCCCACGGTCATAGTAAATCTCTGAACATGGACCGCAAGGACCTGCGCCATGCTCCCAGAAGTTATCCTCTTTGCCAAATTTAAAAATACGCTCAGCAGGAATTCCAATTTCTTTGTTCCAGATGTCAAAAGCCTCATCATCCTCCAGATATACAGAAGGATAAAGGCGGTTCGGATCCAGGCCTACTACCTCCGTCAGGAATTCCCAGGACCAGTGGATCGCTTCTGTCTTGAAATAGTCTCCAAAAGAGAAGTTTCCAAGCATCTCAAAGAAAGTACCATGACGTGCTGTCTTACCTACATTCTCAATATCACCTGTACGGATACATTTCTGACAGGTGCTGACTCTTGTACGAGGCGGCTTCTCTGCTCCTGTAAAATATGGTTTCAGTGGTGTCATTCCTGCATTGATCAGCAGGACACTTTTATCGCCCTGTGGAACCAATGGAAAGCTTTTCAGAACAAGATGTCCCTTGCTCTCCATGAAATCCAGAAACATTTTTCGAAGCTCGTTTACTCCGTATTTCTTCATTTCAATTCTCCTCCTACGCAATAAAGAAGTGCATTCCTCTTATTGGAATGCTTGCATGGTTTATATGATATCATATATCTTTATTACGGTCAAAATATTTTTTCACTGTTATGGGTTCAGAGACCAAGGCCGCTGCCTTTTCACTCCATCGTGAATTGCTTTAACCTTGGTCCCCTTTTATAGTCTTATTTTACAAATACCTTATTGAATTTCTTCTTTCCTCTCTTCAGGACGACGCCGTCACCTGTAAGAGCATCTTTGGAAAGTACATGCTTAATATCTGTCACTTTCTCACCATCCACAGAAACACCGCCCTGCTCAATAGCTCTTCTTCCCTCGGAACGGGTTGTTACAAGAGCAGATTTTACAAGAAGGCTGATCAGGTCGATATTTCCCTCTTCGTCAAAATCTTCTGCTGCAAGCTCTGTAGCAGGCATGTGCTCTGTGTCAGCTCCACCTGCAAAAAGTGCCTTTGCGCCGGCTTCTGCTTTCTTAGCTTCCTCTGTTCCGTGAACAAGCTCGGTAAGCTGGAATGCAAGGATTTCTTTCGCCTTGTTCAGCTGGCTTCCTTCCCATTTCTCCATCTCCTGGATTTCCTCAAGCGGAAGGAAAGTAAGAAGCTTCATACATTTGATAACATCTGCATCATCTACATTTCTCCAATACTGATAGAAATCGAATGGAGATGTCTTATTCGGATCAAGCCAGACTGCACCAGACTGTGTTTTACCCATTTTCTTACCTTCAGAGTTCAGAAGAAGGGTGATTGTCATAGCGTAGGCGTCTTTGCCAAGCTTACGACGGATCAGCTCCGTACCACCAAGCATGTTGCTCCACTGGTCATCTCCTCCGAACTGCATGTTACAGCCGTATTTCTGGTACAGCATGTAGAAATCGTAACTCTGCATGATCATATAGTTAAATTCCAGAAAGCTTAAGCCTCTTTCCATACGCTGCTTGTAGCATTCAGCGGTAAGCATACGGTTAACAGAGAAGTGTGCTCCAACTTCACGTAAAAGCTCTACATAATTTAAGTTCATCAGCCATTCTGCATTGTTTACCATAAGTGCTTTTCCATCGGAAAAGTCAATGAAACGCTCCATCTGTTTCTTGAAGCAGTCAATATTGTGCTGGATGGTCTCTTTGGTCAGCATCTGACGCATGTCGGTTCTTCCGGATGGGTCACCGATCATACCGGTACCTCCGCCAAGAAGGGCGATCGGTCTGTTACCTGCCATCTGGAGACGCTTCATCAGGCAAAGAGCCATAAAGTGTCCTACATGAAGACTGTCTGCAGTAGGGTCAAATCCAATATAGAAAGTAGCCTTTCCATTATTTACCATCTCTTTGATCTCATCTTCGTCTGTTACCTGGGCGATCAGGCCTCTGGCTTTCAGTTCTTCCCAAACTGTCATTTTTTAATTCCTCCTGTAAATTTTATCAATATAAAAAGCCCGGTTCTACTGTCCCTTTAGGACGAGAACCGGGTCCCGCGATACCACCTAAATTCACAGAAAGCTCGCACTTCCTGCCTCGGTAAGTGACAATTCTGTTAAACTCCTTCACACCAGAAGGCGCTTCCAGATTCTGATCAGAACGATCACCCCAGCATGATAACGTATGCCACTCCGTTACAGCCTACTGAATATCTGGCATCGCAAGGTGCAACCCAACTATCGTTCGGTGTAAAGCTCCGGGATGTATTCACAATAGATTCCTATTTCCACATGTCCTGAAAAGTACCTTTTCAAGCATGCTCTGGCAATCCACCTGGTTCCTGCATGCGCCTCTCACCACCCGGCAACTCTCTGTACGCTCTTCCCAAGGCTACTTGTTCCCTTCAAAGCCTTTCTCATTTAATACTTGCAAGTATACAAAGGCATCCTGTTTTTGTCAAGGAATTTGCCTTTATTCTTTAACAACTTACTGTAATAAAGTACCGTTATTTATTCCCTTCACACAAAAGGATAAAAACTTCAAGGCCATGCTTTTATCATACCCAGTCCACAAAGAACGTATGATCTTTATAAGTCTCATACACAACCTTTTTAAAGTTCAGTGACTGATTCCAGAATGCGGAAGTCATCATAAAATACTTATATTTGAAGTCCTTTGTTTTCATACCACTGACTGTACGGGGCGTTCCATTGGCAACATAGGCATTAAAGCTGTCAAGTGCCTGCTGTGCAGCGGTATATGCACTTGTTCTGTCTTCAAACACTCCGTTGAGGCGCTTCTGAAGAGAACCATTTGTTACCACTGAATACTGTGCAAATTTCGTATTTCCCTCATAAACCACATAACGGACACTGGACGGGAAACCGCTGTCCAGAGTACGGTTCAGAATGCAAAGCGCAACTGCCTTCATCCCCGGGATTCCCTGGTCTCCTGCTTCCGCCTCACACATAGCTGCCAGAATATCAAGATCTGATTTGCTTCCATCGGCAATACCCGGATGGGTCTTAAACTGATTCATAATGGTATAATTACGTGCATGTTTCGCATCATACCAGGTGAAAACAGTACTGCTGCTGTTATTACTGCCAGTATTACTACTCTGTTTTTCTGTAGCAACGCCATTGGCATCAAAGGTGTATACCTTGCCTCCAATGGTCGCTGTGGTATTCATATACATAACACCACTGGTGTTAAAATAATAGCTCTTATCTCCCAGCTTCAGCCAGCCTGTCTGGGCTTTACCATCTGTGGGACTGAAATAGTATTTTTTCGTTCCAACTGTTCCGAAGCCCTTCTGGTAACGGGCACCGCTGCTCTTTGAAAAGTAATAGATGCTGCCGTCAATTGTCTTAAGTCCCGTATACATATAACCCGTACTTGGATTAAAGTAGCGGGTATTCTTCTTGGAGTCCGTAAACCAGCCAGTCAGCATAACACCATTGCTCTTAAAGTAGCGTTTCTCACCTTTGCTGTTCTTAAGCCAGCCCTTTACCATAGCTCCTGAGCCACTGGTAAAATAATATTTCTTACCGTTTAGGGTCAGCCAGCCGCGTACCAGTTTACCAGTGGAGGGCTTGAAATATCTGGTGACACTGCCGCTTTTCAAAAAGCCGGTCACCATTACTCCCTTTCCTTTGGTAAAATAGCGGATATTTTTCCCCTTACTGTCTTTCTGCCAGCCTTTAAGCTGGACGCCTGTCTTGGTATTAAAATAATATTTCTTACCGTTTAAGGTCAGCCAGCCCTTTTTCTTAGCTCCGCTGGAGGTTATGTAATAGGTCTTGCCATTTATGGTCTTAAACCCGGCCTTCGCCGCCTGAACCTCTTTCGTCATCGCCGGTGCAAGCAATAGCGTCAAAAGGACAAGCAATATAAGTGCAAAACTTCTGCTGCTTCTTCTCTTTTCTCTGTTCATACCTTTTCCCTTTCTTAGCTGAATGAAACACTGCCCTTAACAATAAACAGTTATCTGGCGGCCAGTCATTAAATCCAGCCCTATTTCGTCAAATATATGTCAAAACGGTTTCAAAGATTACAAAAGTATTACATTTTCATTTATTATAACGAAATTGCCCTTTTCTGTCAACAGCTTTGTAACACCAGTCCTGTCCCCTCCATATGATGAACTGTAAACATTTTCTGGAGGTAACAGCATGAGTGACTTAGCTGCTACAAACTGTGGATGCGGTGAGGAAAGATCCGGATGCGGTAATTGCGGATGCAACAATGGATGTGGATGTGACAATGGCTGCGGGCTTTCCTTTGGAAACGGCTCCTGCGGATGCAACATTCTCTGGATCATCATTCTCCTTTGCGCATGCGGCGGCAACGGCATCGGCTGTAATAACGGCTGTGGTAATGGAAACGGGGACTGCTGCTGGATCATTATCATCCTTCTGCTGCTCTGCGGTGGATGGGGAAACGGCTGCGGATGCTGATGTAGCTCCACACAGGAAAAAGCCTGCAATAACAGGCTTTTTCCTACAGTTTCGGGACAGTGGAATATTTCCCTGTCCCGTTCTTAGTTTCACCAGATATTCTCTTTTCAGGTATTCTCCTGTTTTTGCCCATCTGTTGTAATATTTCCTTCTGCACCTTCTATTTTCCATTTCGCATTTTTCGCTTCCTGTTCCCGTTTCTTTCTCCTGACACATTCCATATCCAACTCATAAACTGCATTTCCATCTATGATCAGCTTTTCATTATTTCCACCCATAACATCCCTCCACTTAGACAATCCCAATACAGGAATACTTTTTCAAGCAGGCTCTAGAGCATGTTTGGAAAAGGCTTTCTGCAAGATGTGCGTCACAATTTGTGGGAGATTTTGTCCGATTGAGGGAGGCGTAGCGGGCTACGTCGACTGAAAGAGGGCAAAATATACTGCAAAATGGGGCGTACAGATTGCAGGAATGATTTTTCAAACAGGCTCTAATATAGAATATGTCAAAGAGCAGAACCCCGTCATATTTTAATAATAAAAACATAAGTTTAAAAAGGGATTCTTATGGAACCAGAATATATTGCCCAGACTACCCTGGATCAGATGGTGGCAACTGACCAGGGGCAGCTGTTAAAAGCCCTTATCCCCTATTTTCCACCGAGGCAGCAGCAATTCCTATCCGTGTTTGCAAAAGCAAAAGAGCTTTCCAATACGGTCGCCCTTTTCCAGAGTCAGACAAATTCCATGCAGATACAGGCTGCCGCTGTTTCTCCTGCTCCTCTTGATATGTTAAATGACCTGCGCCGTTACTGCTTTGGAAATACAAGAAAACAATTGGATCAGATCACCAATCTGATGACCGTCATAGAAATGATGAAAATAATGAATGAGCCTTCTCCTGCGGATAATTGTGAGGAGGAGCGCCAATAACAAATCAGAAAGGAGTGATTTCATATGGAAAACAACTGGCAGGATAATCCCAAGCTTGCAGGTATGGACCGCAGCAAACTCGACATGCTTCAGCAAATGGCCCAGCAGGGAGCCGGAAAATCTCCTGCAGACCTGCTTCCTTTTATTATGAATGCAGCTTCCCAGGGCAAAAATGCAGGTTTGAACTTCAATAACAATGAAATCAATACCATCATAGAAGTTCTGAAAATGGGAAAAAGTCCCCAGGAACGGGCAAAGCTCGACAAAGTGGTAAATCTGATGAAAATGATGCGATAGCACAAGCGTAAACAGGCCCCGCCACCATTGGCAGGGCCTGTCCTATTCATTCATACTAGAAGGGCTCACACTTTTGTGCAAAAGTCCCTTTCGTTTTCAACAGTCTCCATATTCTCTTCCATCATGCACTCACGAAGCAGCACCAGCGCACTGGCTACAGCCTGCTGACGGATCTTGGCACGGTTTCCAGAGAAATGATACTCTCTTGTGATGGTCTGGCCATTGTAACAGCAGCCCATAAATACAGTACCTACCGGAGTCTCCTTCGTTCCCCCATCCGGTCCTGCAAGTCCCGTAATGGAAAGACAGATATCCGCACCAGCCGCAGCGCAGCCACCTTTCGCCATCTGTTTTGCACACTTTGCTGAGACCGCACCTTCTGTCTTCAAGGTAGATTTCTTAACCCCCAGACATTCTCTCTTCGCACGATTGCTATAGGTCACAAAACCATGGGAAAACACCTGGGAAGCTCCTGGAACATTCACAATACGCGCTGCAATGGCACCACCTGTACAGGATTCTGCAAGCGCCAGTGTAAGCTCTTTTTCTTTCAACAGATCTACTACAGATTCTTCCAATGTTTTCTCCACATTCAGGGCAAACACATTTTTACCGAAACGGTTTTGAAGTTCCTTTACTACAGGCTTTATCAGCTTTTTACACTCTTTTTCTGTCTCACCCTTGGCAGTGATCCGAAGATGAACTTCTCCTGTTTTTGCATAAGGAGCAAGTGTAGGATTGGTCTGTGCTTCGATCATATCCTGAATGTCTGCTGCCACCTGGCTCTCCCCGATTCCACAGATCTTCACCACCTGGGAGCAGATGATCTCCGGCTGTTTCTTGCGAAGATAAGGAAAAACAGACTCCTCAAACATGGGAATCAGTTCATTTGGCGGTCCGGGAAGAAGGATGGCAGTCTTACCATTTTTCTCCAGGATCAGCCCCGGGGCAGTCCCGTTATGATTGTCGAGCACAATTGCCCCCTCCGGCACCTGTGCCTGTTTATAATTATTGGAGGTCACCCGTCTGTCCGGATGATTTTTCTTGTATTCCTTCATGTAACGCTCTATGCGCTTCCTGGAATGTGCATCCTCCGAAAGAGGCAGTTCCATCACTTCTGCGCACACTTCCTTGGTTAGGTCGTCCTCCGTCGGTCCAAGACCTCCTGTAAGAATCACCACATCCGATCTGTCAAGTGCGGAAGCAATAACCGCCTTCATCCTGTCATGATTATCCCCTACTACAGTCTCATAATAAACAGAAAGTCCAAGCTGGGCACATTTTTCAGAAAGATATGCGCTGTTGGT
>JAQXQS010000201.1 GCA_029101305.1 Clostridia bacterium
TGCTAAGAATCAAAAGACCACGATCAAGGTCACCTTTAATGAAACAGCATCATAGATGTCAGCACTGCAAAAGCCAGTGTAACTGCTATCTCAAATACCCAGGTCAGTATATTCCTCAGTCTGCTGTCTTCCAGCTTTTCCCTGGCACCGGAAAGTGCCTTTTTCTCCATTCTGGTGATCTCCGGCATGTTAAAAAGCTGTTCTTTTTCTTTCTTATTTCTTCTGTCGCTCATCTTCCACTCCAATCCTGTTTCAGTCAGATGCCATATAAACACGTGCTGCATTTGCAGCAGGCACTCTGAACGGATACTTTTTCATTTTACCACATATCATGGAAAAGAAAAAGAATAAAAAAATTTCCTATTACATAAAAAATGCTGCCCAGACAGTCATAATGGCCATCTGCGCAGCAATTTTCATTTCTGATTGAAATTATTTAACAAGCTCTTTAACCTTAGCGGCTTTACCAACACGGTCTCTTAAGTAGTTCAGTTTCGCACGGCGAACTTTACCACGACGGATAACTTCTACTTCTTTTACGTGTGGGGAATGAAGCGGCCATGTCTTCTCAACGCCAACACCATTGGATGCTTTTCTTACTGTGAAAGTAGCTCTGGTGCTTCCGCCCTGTTTCTTTAATACAGTTCCCTCGAAGATCTGGATACGCTCACGGTTACCCTCTTTGATCAGAGCGTGTACTCTTACGGTATCACCTACGTTAAACTGCGGTACTTCTTTTTTCAGCTGTTCTGCTTCGATGTTTTTAATAATTTCGTTCATGTTATTCTCTCCTTATTCTCTGGATGTTCTTAATACCCATCACGGTAACAGCGGACCATCTTTTTTCACAACATAAGTGATTATACTATAGTTATTTCCTGATTGCAACTACTATTTTTCATATTTTACATTATATTTTGCAACGTATATTTCATACCTTATTCAGAGTCGGCCTTATTCAGGATCAAACGCAGAATACTTCGTATTTCGTCCAGATTCAGTTACCATCGTTAGATTTATACTGTTATTACCAGCAGATCACTTCGCAGCCGTTCTCTGTTACCAATACCGTTACCTCCCACTGTGCGGAAGGCATTCCGTCCTCCGTGCGGACTGTCCAGTCATCCACTTCATCTGTATAAACTTCGTCACTTCCCATATTGACCATAGGCTCAATCGTGAACATCATTCCCGGCTCCATGATCACGCCGCTGTTTTCTTCAGACGTGTAACTGACCCAGGGGTCCTCATGAAATTCCAGGCCTACTCCGTGGCCACCAATTTCTTTTACAATTGTGTATCCATTTTCAAGGGCATGCATGTGGACTGCATGTCCCATATTTCCAATTGGTTCCCATGGTTTCACCTTGGAAATACCGATTTCTACGCACTCTTTGGTAACGCGTACCAGCTTTTCCTTCTCAGGACTTACATTTCCAATGCAGAACATACGGGATGAATCAGAAAAATAACCATTATAAATCGTAGAAACATCTACGTTGATAATATCGCCGTCTTTCAGGATCTCATCCTCGGAAGGAATCCCGTGGCATACTACCTCATTGATAGAAGTGCAGACGCTCTTCGGGAAGCCTTCATAATCAAGCGGCGCCGGAATTCCGCCGTGGCGTACCGTCTCTTCATGTACCCACCGGTCAATTTCTGCGGTAGAAATTCCAGCCTTAATATGCTCTGCCACATAATCAAGTACCGCTACATTGATTCTGCAACTCTCTTTGATCTTCTCAATCTGTTCCGAAGTCTTGATCAGTTTACGATCCAATACAGGATAACCTTTCTGGCGAAGCTGTTCCACTTTCGCATCAAAGGCCTCATGACACTTCTTATATTTCTTTCCACTGCCACACCAGCATGGATCATTACGTCCGATTTTTGTTGACATTTTATTCTCTCCTTTTCCCCTGGGTTATTTCTCCCCAGTCTTTCTCTTTTGTAAAATGCGCTTAACCGCATGTATCTTATCTGGAACCGATTTCGCACAAACTTCTTTTTGCTCTGAACCGTAACTATTATTTTATACTTGAAACCGGTAAATTGCAACCACCAATCAGCCAAGTGCCACATCAAGTGACATCATGAGCACGAAACCTGCTGCAAACGCCAGTGTTCCGACATTGCTGTGTTCTCCTTCACTGGTCTCTGGAATCAATTCCTCCACAACAACATAAAGCATTGCACCAGCTGCAAATGCCAGAAGATAAGGAAGTACAGGTGTAATATATTTCGCCAGCAAAAGCGTCAGAGCTCCTGCCAGCGGTTCCACTGCCCCGGAAGCAGTTCCGTAAACAAATGATCCGCGTCTGCTCATCCCATTTCCTCGCAACGGCATGGAAATGATCGCTCCCTCCGGAAAATTCTGTATTGCAATACCAATGGCCAGTGCAAAGGCTCCTGCCATGGTCACCGTCCCATTGCCTGATAATGCCCCGGCAAAAACAGCTCCTGCTGATAGTCCTTCCGGTATATTGTGAATGGTCACGGCAAGGACAAGCATGGTTGTTTTTTTTAAATTACATTTCAGGCCTTCGTTTTCTTCGCTATCCAGATGCAAATGCGGCACATATCTGTCCATAAAAAGCAGAAATCCGATTCCAAACAAAAAACCAACGGCAGCGGGGGCAAAAGCCATTTTTCCCCAATCTGCACTCATATCCATTGC
>JAQXQS010000202.1 GCA_029101305.1 Clostridia bacterium
CATCATCATTTTGAGCTTTGCGGATGGTCGGAAGCCAGAGTGGTTGCAGTGTTTACCATTGTAACTGCAATTATGTGCCTGATCGGACTTTTGGCCCTGTAAGGGCAGCCCTGGATGACCTTTCGGTTATCTGCTTGTAAGGCATTAAGGAGGAAATGAATCATGGAATTAAAAGGAAAAAAAGTTCTGGTTTTCGGAGCTGGAAAAAGCGGGATCGGCGCAGCTGACCTTCTGAACGCAGTTGGTGCCTGCCCTATTCTCTACGACGGAAAAGCAGATCTGGATAAAGAGAGCGTATTACATAAAACAAGCGGCAATTATGAACTTCCCATTTATGCAGGCGAGCTGCCGAAGGAAGTTCAGGAAAGCCTTGACCTTGTAGTATTAAGTCCTGGTGTCCCAACAGACCTTCCCATTGTGAAGGGCTTTTATGATCAGGGACTTCCGGTATGGGGCGAGGTAGAGCTTGCTTACCAGACTGGCAAGGGTGAAGTTCTTGCAATTACCGGAACAAACGGAAAAACTACCACAACAGCGCTTCTTGGCAAGATCATGTCTGATGCCCGCCCGTCTGTATTTGTGGTTGGAAATATTGGAACCCCTTACACCTCCAAAGCACTGGAGATGAAGGAAGAGACCATTACCGTTGCAGAGATCAGCAGCTTCCAGCTTGAGACGATCTGGAAATTTGCTCCGAAGGTAAGTGCGATCTTAAATATTACCGAGGATCATCTGAACCGCCATCACACAATGGCAGAATATATCCGTGTGAAAGAGCTGATCACCAGTAACCAGGGCCCGGATGATGTGTGTGTATTGAATTATGAGGATGAGGTGCTTCGGGAATTTGGTAAGAACATTGTTCCAAAAGTCGTTTATTTTTCCAGTGCAAGAAGACTGGAAAAGGGTATTTTCCTGGAAGGCGACCAGATCATCCTCCGCACAGAGACAGAGGAGATTCCGGTTGTGAAGACTGGGGAGCTGAAGCTTCTTGGTACCCATAACTTTGAGAATGTAATGGCTGCTGTTGCCATGGCTTATTATGCAGGTGTTGGTATGGACAGCATCCGTAAGAGCATTTGCGAATTTACTGCTGTGGAGCACAGAATCGAATATGTAACAGAGAAAAATGGAGTTGCATATTATAACGATTCCAAAGGAACCAATCCGGATGCTGCGATCAAGGGAATCCAGGCAATGAACCGTCCGACTCTTCTTATTGGCGGAGGATATGATAAGGAATCCAGCTATGATGAGTGGATCCAGGCTTTTGACGGTAAAGTAAGATACCTGGTTCTGATTGGTCAGACAAAAGAAAAAATCAAGGCAGCAGCTGAGAAAAACGGATTCCATGATATCATTCTCTGCGAAGACCTGAAAGAGGCAGTACAGGTGTGCGCCCAGAAGGCAAACTCTGGCGATGCCGTTCTTTTATCTCCTGCATGCGCAAGCTGGGGACAGTTTGATAACTATGAGCAGAGAGGTGAGATGTTTAAGGAGTATGTAAGGGCCCTGTAGATTCTGTTCATAGAACCGCCAGATCGGGCATATGCTTTAACCAAGGCAGGAAATGTCAGGGGCAGACCTTTATGATCCGTGGGAAAAATAAAGAAACGAAAACAGACACGGTTTTATTGATCCTTGTGCTGCTTCTGGCAGTATTTGGACTGATCATGCTGTTTTCCATCAGTGAATATAATGGCAGGGTACGCTTCGGCGACTCTGCCTATTATTTTAAGAAACAGTTGTTTGCTACATCACTGGGGCTTCTTGCCATGTATGTTGTTGGAGAGACGGACTATCATTTTTTTGTACGGCTGGCACCAGCTGCCTATCTTTTGTCCATGGGACTTTCCACAGCAGTTTTATTTGTGGGACAGGAAATCAATGGTTCCAAAAGATGGCTGAATTTTGGACCGTTGTCTTTTCAGCCATCAGAATTTGCCAAGGCTGCCGTGATTCTGTTTCTCACCTGGCAGATCACAAAAAGCAGGAAAATGACAGCCGGATTCTGGTTTATGTGCAGGACGATGATGACTCTGCTCCCTGTGGTAGGGCTGGTTGGCTCCAATAATTTAAGTACTGCGATCATTATTCTTGGAATCGGTGTGGTTTTGATTTTTGTATCCGATCCCGGATATGCCAGATTTATCGGGATGGGAGCGGCTGCGGTAGCTGTGATCACTGTGTTTCTGGCAGCAGAAAGTTATCGTCTCGAGCGTCTGGCAATCTGGCGTGATCCAGAAAAATATGAAAAAGGGTTTCAGACCATTCAGGGACTTTATGCTATTGGAAGCGGTGGAATATTTGGCAGAGGTTTGGGCAGCAGTTTACAGAAGCTGGGATTTGTTCCAGAAGCCCAGAATGATATGGTTTTTTCTATTATCTGCGAGGAACTTGGGATGACAGGGGCTTTTTTGCTCATATTCATATTCGGTCTTCTGATCTGGCGGCTGATGGTGATCGCCCTGCATTGCAGGGACCTGGCGGGAACCCTGATCTGCAGCGGGATCATGAGTCATATGGCAATCCAGGTGCTTCTGAATATTGCAGTGGTAACCAATACCATTCCAAATACAGGAATCACCCTTCCTTTTATCAGCTATGGAGGAACGTCTGTTGTTTTTCTCCTTGGGGAAATGGGGCTGGCGCTTAGCGTGAGCAGGAGGATGGTAATGGAATGATCAGTTGCTGTTTAATTCGTGCCTGGCAGCTGAGCAGTAAAAAATGGGAAGTGAATGACAGCAAAGGGCAAAAATGCATATAATAAAAAGTAAGAGGCCCTTTAGGAGTGAATGGCTTGAATGACCGGATATACATTGAAGGGGGACACCAGCTGAAGGGAAGTATCTCCATACAGGGATCCAAGAATGCAGCACTGCCCATGATGGCGGCATCTCTTTTACACGAGGGAGTCAGTGTACTCAAAGGCTGTCCGCGGATCGCAGACGTTTTTTGCATGGAAGAAATCCTCCGGAATCTGGGAGCCGTGACCTGGTGGGAAGACCATGATCTGTACATGGATTGTACAAATGCCACAAAATGGTCAGTCCCTTTTTTATTTACAGGGAAAATGCGCTCTTCAGTGATCTTATTGGGAGCACTTCTTGCAAGAAATGGGAAAGGAAGCCTGGGTTATCCTGGTGGCTGTGTGATCGGAAAAAGACCTATTGACCTGCATCTTCTGGTACTTCGGAATCTGGGAGCTGTGATTACGGAGGAAGAGGGGATTTTGACAGCAGAATGCTCCAAAATGAAAGGAACCGTTGTTTCTTTTCCAAAAAAGAGTGTAGGAGCTACCCAGCAGGGGATTCTTGGAGCTGTACTGGCAGATGGGAAAACAGTATTGGAAAATTGTGCCCGTGAGCCGGAAATTGTATGGCTTTGCAGGTATCTTAGGTCTATGGGAGCAAAAATCCATGGAGATGGAACCGGAAAAATAAAAATTCATGGTGTTGGAAGGTTAAATGGAGGCTGCATGCAGGTTCCGCCAGACCGTATTGTAGCGGGCACATATATTTGTGCTGCCGCCATAACCAGAAGCCGGATCACCCTGGAAAATTTCCCGGATGGGGAATTGGATTCCTTTCTGGAAGTATATCGGAAAATGGGTGGACAATATAAAGGTAACAGTGGTAAACTAATAGTCGATGGAGAAAATGTTCAAAGCCCGGCCCCAATGCTAAAGACTGGCGCCTATCCGGAATTTCCCACAGACCTTCAGTCCCCCGTGATGGCAGTTCTTACTACGGTAAAAGGGAGAAGCTGTATCTGTGAAAATGTTTTTGAAGACCGTTTTAAGGCAGCACAGCAGATGGTAAAGATGGGGGCAGATATTCGGATTCAGGGAAGGAAAGCCTTGGTTTATGGAGGAAAGGAACTTCATGGAACGACTGTAAAGGCCTGGGAATTAAGAGGCGGCGCAGCACTTATTCTTGGGGGACTTGCGGCAGGAGGTGTTACCATACTGGATGGCTATTCTTATGTACAAAGGGGCTACGAACATATCTGCCAGGATCTTAATATGCTGGGAGCAGCAGTAAAAAGGATGCAGGAATAATAATATATGAAATCACTGAAAATGAAGCTGATCTATAGAAAACATAAGAAAGCAATCTGGGGTGCCCTGGGGGCAGTTCTGCTTGCAGGCCTGGTCTTTTTCTTTTCTTATTTTCATGTGACGAATGTGGAGGTAATGGGAACCACCCGCTATTCGGATGAGGAAATAAAGACAATGGCCTTGCAGGGGGCATTTACGGATAATTCTGTTCTTGCAGTTTTGCTCCATTCCAGGGTTGATGTGCAGGATGTGCCTTTTGTGGAAGGATTCAATATCACAAGCCTTTCTCACAATAGTATCTGTGTCAGCGTGCGGGAGAAAAAAGCAGTCGGCTGTATTCCCTATCTGGACAGTTATGTCTATTTTGACCGGAATGGGACATTTATTGAAAGTTCTAAGAACAGGGATGAGCTGGTGCCTTTTTTTGACGGCATTGAAGTAAGTCACGTGATCAAAGGTGAGAAACTTCCGATCAAGGGAAGCTCTGTCCTTACTACGGCTGTGGCGTTGTCTACTATTTTCCAAAAAAACAATGCCATACCGGATCATATTGAATTTGACGCCAATTATCAGATTACGCTTACTTATGGAGATGTGAAGGTTATGCTTGGCAAGGACGAGTATCTGGAGGATAAGATGACACGTGTCAGCGCTATTTTGCCCAAGCTTTCCGGCAAAAAAGGAATTCTTCACCTGGAAAATGTAAATGATAATTCCAAGACCATTACATTCGAGCAGGATCTTGGAGAAGATGGAATCATACAGAGCGTGGATACGGCAGCGGCTTATGAGAATGCACTTGCAAACTGGCATGGCGGTTATGACGAGGAAGGGGACTATACAGGCGAGGGCGAATATGATGAGAACCTGAACTATGTGGGTCCGAAACCTACGGAGGAGAGTATCGCTGCAAATGGCAGCTGGCTTGGTGGTTACATGGAAGATGGAAGCTACACCGGCTATGGCCAGCTGGATAAAGATGGAAACTATGTAGGCCCAAATCCAAATGAAAACAGTGATGGGGGCGACGAAGGAGATACCACAGATTATACGGAAGATTACAGCGATACCCAGGAAGAAGACTATAATGAAGAAGATTATAGCGGTGATGAAGAGGAATATTAAGGAAATAACCGCAGATTTCGAGAAAAAAGTCTAAAAAAAACAAAATTAGTGGTTGATAAATTCATAAAAAAAATATATGATATAGCTATATGCAGCTTGGTATATATTTGCTGAAATTAAAGATAAAGGATATAAGGTAGAAATAAAGGAGGAAGTACATTGTTAGAGATAATGTCAAATGAGGCGGAATCCTCTGCGAAGATTATTGTAATCGGAGTAGGCGGCGCCGGAAATAACGCAGTAAACAGAATGGTTGAAGAAGCCATCGGCGGGGTAGAGTTTGTAGGAGTTAATACAGATAAGCAGGCTCTGACTCTGTGCAAAGCTCCAACTGTACTTCAGATCGGTGAGAAGATTACCAAAGGTCTTGGTGCAGGAGCACAGCCTGAGGTTGGACAGAAAGCAGCAGAAGAGAGCATTGAGGAAGTTAAGCAGATCATTGAAGGTGCTGACATGGTATTTGTTACCTGCGGTATGGGTGGTGGAACTGGTACAGGTGCTGCACCGGTTATCGCAGCAGCTGCTAAGGAAATGGGTATCCTCACTGTAGGTGTTGTGACCAAACCTTTCCGTTTTGAAGCTAAGACACGTATGAATAATGCACTTGCTGGTATTGAGAATCTGAAGAAATCTGTTGATACACTGATCGTGATCCCGAATGATAAATTACTGGAGATCGTTGACCGTCGTACCACTATGCCAGAGGCACTGAGAAAGGCAGACGAGGTTCTTCAGCAGGCAGTTCAGGGTATTACCGACCTGATCAATCTGCCAGCTCTTATCAACCTTGACTTTGCTGATGTACAGACTGTCATGACTGATAAAGGTATTGCACATATTGGTATTGGTGAAGCAAGAGGCGATGATAAGGCTATGGAAGCTGTTCAGCAGGCTGTATCCTCACCGCTGCTTGAAACTACGATCAAGGGTGCTACACATGTTATCATTAACATTTCTGGTGATATTTCCCTTATGGATGCTAATGATGCTGCAAGCTATGTACAGGAGCTTACCGGAGAGGATGCAAACATCATCTTTGGTGCTATGTATGACGATTCTGTTGCTGATTATGCAAGAATCACAGTTATTGCTACCGGTCTTTCTGACAATGCACAGGCAGCGAACCCGTTTGGAAATAAGGCAAGCAATTCTGTATTTGCAAATAAGAGACCAGCTTCTACAACAACTGGCGGTGTGAATCTGAACATGCCATCTTTCAGCATGCCGACTATGAATGCTACACCATTCACAGCGAAGACACCATCCAGTACAGTGCAGAAGAAAGATATCCAGATCCCGGATTTCTTAAGAAATAGATAATGAAGAAATAATTAACAGCCTCCGCAGGTATGATGCGGAGGCTGTTTTGCGCAATAGGAAATTTGTTGGAATTTCTTATTACATAAAAGGCGTATTCTTTTTTAACACTGGCATTCAAAGGTGTCGCATTTTGTTTCGGAACAAGCTTTGGCACCGCTTCCGGCTACATCAATGGCAGCAGCTGTACATTTGCAGTGTTCATTGTAGGTACAGTTGTGGGCTTTACAGTCAATCTGGATGGTTTCACATCCGCATCCATTTTTGGCGCTGTTCATGGCGCTTTCACTTTTTTCACGGAAACTTCCACAGGATGTTTCGTCAGCTTTTCGTGCGCTTTCACCCATTACATCAATTTCACCTCTGGAGCAGAGCATGTCTTCGTTGTAGAGACAGGTTGTTGCGGAACATTTTAGGATTGTCATTTTTTTTACCTCCTGACTGGGATTGTGAAATTTCGGTTGGCGTTTCGTGTTATGAAACAGTTTTAGGGTTTCCAGGGGGGATGAAAAATATGTATGGGAATTTTAATTTTTTTTGAGGGGGACGCCAGGGAGTGGCAACTGGGAGGAAAAAATAAAAATGGGGGAGTGGACGAAATGCGCTGCGCTGTTTCTGGGGATGGAGGGCGGGAGGAGAAAGGATGAGTGAGATGGGAATAAAAAAATAAAAAAGTGTATTGACTTTTGGAAAAAGGAGTGGTAATATGTAACAGTACGTGATGAAAAGAAAGCAGAGTTCACTCTCACCTCAGCGCACGTTTGGATGCGGCTCGGGTTCATATTGCACAGCAGCGCGTGATTTAGTTCGCGGGTGTAATAGGAGAAGTGTGGATTCTGTCCGCACTTTTTTTATGTTACAGGATGGCGGTGTCATGTATGAGGCGGGAATTTCCTGCGAAGGGGAATGAGAGTCCGGCGGTTTGAGGCTGGATCAGAACAGATCATCTATCAGGTATGGAGGTGCACGACAATTAGCAATTTAATGATTAACGAACAAATCAGAGACAAAGAGGTACGCTTAATTGGTCCGGACGGAGAACAGCTTGGAATCATGTCCGCAAGAGAAGCTATGGACAAGGCTCAGGAGGCAGAGCTTGATTTAGTAAAGATTGCCCCACAGGCGAAGCCACCGGTATGTAAAATCATTGATTATGGAAAATACCGTTATGAGCTTGCCAGAAAAGAAAAAGAAGCCAAGAAAAAGCAGAAGACCATCGATGTCAAAGAAGTGCGTCTTTCACCAAATATTGATACCAATGACCTGAACACAAAGGCTGGGGCAGCGCGTAAGTTCCTTACCAAGGGCGACAGAGTGAAAGTTACTCTTCGCTTCCGCGGAAGAGAGATGGCGCATATGTCAAGCAGCAAGCATGTTCTGGATGATTTTGCCGAGATGCTGAAAGACGTTGCCGTAGTTGAGACGGCAGCTAAGGTAGAAGGCAGAAGCATGACAATGTTTTTAGCACAGAAACACTAGGATGTTGCATTCATTTGGAGAGATGCCTATATAGGGTGTCAGGCTGGATGAGGGACATTAAATAGATACGATATTAAGGAGGAAATTACAATGCCAAAAATTAAAACTTGTAGAGCAGCAGCAAAGCGCTTCAAAAAAACAGGAACAGGAAAATTAGTAAGAAATAAAGCTTACAAGAGCCATATCTTAACAAAGAAATCTCAGAAGAGAAAGAGAAATCTTAGAAAAGCTACTGTTGTTGATTCTACTAATGTTAAGAGCATGAAGAAAGCTTTACCGTATTTATAAGATATAGCATAGAAGAAGACGAACAGGAGGAAAATAAGAAATGGCAAGAATTAAAGGCGGATTAAACGCAAAGAAGAAACATAATCGTGTATTAAAACTGGCAAAGGGCTACAGAGGAGCCCGTTCCAAACAGTATAGAGTAGCAAAACAGTCTGTTATGCGTGCGCTTACCAGCTCTTATGCTGGAAGAAAGCAGAAGAAACGTCAGTTCAGACAGCTCTGGATCGCACGTATCAATGCTGCTGCAAGAATGAACGGATTATCCTACAGCAAAATGATGCACGGCCTTAAAGTTGCAAACATCGACATCAACAGAAAGATGCTTGCTGAGATGGCTGTAAACGATGCTCAGGGATTCGCAGCACTTGTTGAGATCGCTAAGAAAGCAATCGCTTAATTTTAAATAAGAAGACACTTGAAAGGGAGATGGGAGACCGTCTCCTTTTTATTTTATTATATCAGGGCGTGTTGGAAAAAATATTTCCGCAATCTGCACGCTCTGTTTTGCCCCCCCTTTCAGTCAGCGTAGCCCGCTACACCTGCCTCAATCAGATAAAATCACCCACAAATGTACATCTTGCAGAAAACCTTTCTTAAACAGGCATCAGGGAATCTTCGTGAGATTTGCCTATGGATACTCATTGATCAGGCTTTAATCCAGCAATATAGTATGCACGAATGTATGCTTCCCAGCGTACGTTTGTACGCCGTGGAAATAACAAAAATGGTATATTTTGGACATTGTCACGGTTTTTTTACTAGTATTTCTTAAAAAACTATAAAATTTTCTCTTGCATAAAAAAAGGCAGAATGCTATAATCTTACCATTAAAAGAGAAGAAGTTATGAAAGCCAAAGCCGGCTGGGAAACCACCAGTGGGCTTTTCTATTATCCAGGTACGGTAGATATCTGTATATAGGCATAAAGGGGCGGGATGACAGACACTCTTACATAAATTAAGGAGGAGATTTATTATGAGAAATCTGAAAAAAGTACTCAGCATTACTGCAGCCGCAGCAATGGCAGTATCCACAGTAACACCTGTTTCTGTATTTGCAGAGAGCGAGGAAACCTTCAAGATTGGTGTCATTGGACCTATGACAGGAGATTATGCACAGTATGGTACTGGTGTATACAATGCAGCTAAGATCGCAGCAGATGAGATCAATGCAAACGGCGGATTCAATGGATATCAGGTAGAGATCCTTGACGCTGGTGATGATCAGGGAGATCCGGAAAAAGCAGTTAACGCTTACAACGACCTTCTTGACAAAGGAATGCAGATGCTTTGCGGTACCGTTACTTCCGGTGCTTGTATCGCAGTAGGTGCAGAGGCAGCAGAGAGCACATTCCTCTTCACACCATCCGCAACAGCAGTAGACAGCATCACAGCTGGTGACAATGAGTTCCGTATGTGCTTCACAGACCCAATGCAGGGAACCAAATCTGCTGAGTACATTTCCGAGAAAGGACTTGCTACTAAAGTAGCAACTCTTTACGATTCCATGGCAGACTACAACTCAGGTGTACATGACGCATTCGTTGCAGCTTGCGGTGATTACGGCCTTGAGGTTGTAGCTGATGAAGCTTACACCACAGACAACAACACAGACTTTTCCGTACAGCTTGGCAAGATTAAAGACAGCGGTGCAGAGCTTCTGTTCCTTCCAAACTACTACTCTGACAACGCTCTGATCCTTCAGCAGGCTCATGACCTTGGTCTTGACATAAAGATCTTCGGTGTTGACGGTATGGATGGTATCCTGAACGTTGAGAATTTCGATACCTCTCTTGCAGAAGGTGTTATGCTTCTGACACCATTCTCTGCAACAGGTGAGGATGAGGCAACTGTAAACTTCGTAAAAGCATATGGCGATGCAAACAACGGTGAGACACCAAACCAGTTCGCAGCAGATGCATATGACGTACTTTACGCTATGAAAGCAGCAGCAGATGACGCTGGTATCACACCGGATATGTCCAATGAGGACATCAGCGCAGCAATGTCCGCTTC
>JAQXQS010000203.1 GCA_029101305.1 Clostridia bacterium
TGTCCCATTACCCAGTTCGGATGTTTCAGAGTATCCGCAAGAGTGACATGCTTTAGTTCCTCTCTTTTCTTACCCCTGAATGGACCACCGGAAGCTGTGATCAGAAGCTTCTCTACCTGTGCCCGTTTTTCGCCGTGAAGAGCCTGGAAAATAGCGCTGTGTTCGCTGTCTACCGGAAGGATCTGCACACCATACTCTTTCGCCATAGGAATAATCAGATGACCTGCTGTTACCAGAGTTTCTTTATTTGCAAGAGCAATATCCTTACCAGCCCTGATTCCCTCCATGGTAGGACGGATCCCGATCATACCCACAACAGCTGTAACCAGAATGTCTGTCTGCGGCATACGTGCAAGCTCTAATAACCCATCCATACCAGATACGATCTTCACATCCATATCCTGAAGGCGGACAGCCAGATCCTTTGCAGCTTCTTCCTCCCATACTGCGATCAGCTGAGGATGAAATTCTCTTGCCTGCTTTTCCAGCAGTCTGACATTTCTTCCGGCACTGATTCCCAGCACCTGGATATCACCATTGGCTCTTACCACATCCAGAGTCTGTGTACCGATAGAACCGGTAGAACCTAAAATTGCTATTTTTTTCATATATATTTCCTTTCATTTACCAGATTCCAAGCACGATTTTCGCAAGAAAATAAATAGCCGGTGCGGTAAAGATCACACTGTCAAATCGATCCAGAATTCCACCATGTCCCGGAATCAGCTTGCCGTAATCCTTAATCCCCTGGTTTCTCTTAATTGCAGAAGCAGCCAGATCCCCGACCATGGAAATCAGTGCTCCAACTCCACAAATCAACGCATACTCTGCCATAGGTCCTTTTGTCGCGGCTGCGTAGATCACGCCAAGAAGGGCAGCTCCGATAACTCCGCCAATTCCACCCTCCACGGATTTCTTCGGGCTAAGTACAGGCGCCATCTTATGCTTCCCGATTAGCATTCCCACACAGTAGGCGCAGGTATCGCAGCCCCAGGAACAAAGGAAGATCAGCCATACCAGGAATTTTCCGTCCGGGAGATTTCTGGTAAGATAGATAAAGGACAGCATCACTGCCACATATACCATACCGAAAAACGCTGGCATTACCTGCTCTGCCTTAAAGCGCGGATAAGTAAACACATAAACAAACATAAAAATCATGAACGCAATGATCACGCCCATCATTCCATATTCTTCAAAATCAATGGCCATCAGTATATAATAAATCACTGCGCCAAGATATCCTGCAATTTCCAGGGCATTAAACTGGTCTTCTCTTACTTTCATGGCTTTATACAGTTCCTGCATTCCGATCAGAGAGATTCCAAGTAATGTAAAAAACAATACATAACCTCCACTGATGATTGTCAGAAGTGCTACTGCCACCAGCACAATGCCGCTTAAAAGACGTGTCTTAAACATCTTACTCCTCCTTCACCCCGCCATATCTTCTGTCTCTTTGATTATATTTCTCAATAGCCTGTACTAATTCTGCCTTGTGAAAATCCGGCCATGCCACATCTGTAAAATAAAACTCTGTGTAGGCCAGCTGCCACATCAGGAAATTGGACAGCCGCTGCTCCCCGCTGGTGCGGATCAGCAGATCCGGATCCGGTACTCCGGCTGTATCCAGATAACTGCCAATGGTATCTTCTGTAATCTCTTCCGGGGAAACCTTTCCGTCAGCCACATCCTTAGCCATCCTTCGCATTCCCCTTGTAATCTCGTCACGGCTTCCATAATTCATGGCAATCTGGAAATACAGCTCGTCATAATCCTTGGAAAACTCTTCCAGCTCACGAATGCTCTCCTGAATGTCCGGTGCAAAGGCAGAGATATCTCCAATGATCTTGATCTTCATCTTATTATCCCTGGAAATTTTGATGCACTTCTTCAGATAACTACGGAACAGTTTCATAAGCCCATCCACTTCTTCTCTGGAACGTTTCCAATTCTCTGTGGAAAAGGCATAAACTGTCAGATATTTTACTCCCAGGTCCTTAATATCATAGCAGACCTGTTCCAGATTGGCACAGCCCTTCACATGGCCGTAGCCACGCGGCATCCCCTTCGCCTTGGCCCAGCGCCCGTTACCATCCAGAATGATCGCTATATGATTGGGTACGTTCATAGTATTCTCCTTATTTTCCCTTATTTGTAATTGTTCAGAGCAGTTACCCTCATTTTATGTATTTCCATAAGGCACAAAAGAGCTCTTGTAAAGAGCTCTTTTGCTATTTCCTTATAAAAGACTGACTGTCCAGCTTATTCACAGCAACACAAAAAGGCCGCTTATACAGTCATAATCTCCTTGCCCTTTGCTTCTACAGCTGCATCTACATCTTTGATATATTTGTCTGTAAGCTTCTGAACCTTATCTTCAAGCTCCTTGATTTCATCCTCAGATACATCTTCTTCTTTTTTCAGCTTCTTATAGGCATCATTGGCATCGCGGCGGATATTGCGGACTGCAACCTTGGCAGCCTCACCTTTTTTCTTAACATCCTTAACCAGATCCTTACGGCGCTCCTCAGTAAGCTCCGGGAAAACAAGACGGATCACTTTACCATCATTGTTCGGATTCAGGCCAAGATCAGAAGTAAGAATTGCTTTCTCAATTCCTTTGATCAGGCTGGATTCCCATGGCTGGATCTGGATCATACGTGCCTCTGGAACTGTAATATTCGCCACCTGCTGAAGAGGTGTCGGGCTTCCGTAATAATCAACTGTCAGCTTATCCAAAATATGCGGATTGGCACGTCCTGCACGGATCGTAGCAAGCTCAGCCTCTAAGCTCCCCAATGTCTTTTTCATTTTCTCTTCATACTTCTGAATTCTCTCATCCATAAAATTAGTCTCCCTCTTTATAATTTTCTGCCGGTAAGCAGTATTATTCTGTTCAAAACGGACATGTCTGCTTTCGCTACATTCCTGTGATCAAACAGTAACCTTCGTTCCTGAGAATTTTCCGTGAACGGTATTGATAATGCTGTTCTCCTCATCAAGAGCAAATACCATCATTGGCATTTTCTGCTCCAGACACATAATAGAAGCAGTAAGATCCATGGCAGCAAGCTTCTTATCAACTACTTCCTGAATGGAAATCTCATCATATTTCACAGCGTTTGGATTCACCTTCGGGTCACTGTCGTAAATGCCATCAACAGCCTTGGCAAGAAGGATGGCATCAGCCTCGATCTCAACAGCACGAAGAACAGTAGCTGTATCTGTAGAGAAATACGGATGTCCCGTACCACCTGCAAAAAATACCAGCTTACCCTGGGCAAAGCTCTCTTCTACGCTATCCTTGGAATACAGCTTCGTAAATGCGCCACATGCAAAAGGAGTATAGATCTCAGTCTTCATGCCTGTGTACCTGCAAAGATCAGAAACATAAATGCAGTTCATGATCGTTGCAAGCATACCGATCTGGTCAGCCTTATTGCGGTCAATGGTCTCACTGGTACGTCCTCGCCAGAAGTTTCCCCCACCGATCACGATACCGATCTGCACGCCTTCGTCCGAAATTGCCTTGATCTGCTTCGCTACTGCAAGAACAGTCGCCTCATCAAACCCTGTCTTCTTCGGGCCTGCAAGTGCCTCTCCGCTTAATTTTAATAATACTCTTTTCATTTCCATTCTTTTGTCCTGCCTTATTTTTATTCATAATATCCGGTGTCAATTATGACCGGTTTACCATACTCCTGCAACAACCTCATTACCACTCTCATCTACGGTAGTTGAAACAGTAAATGTATCATAATAGTGATATCCGGTCTCGCCAGTCTCTGGCTCATTCTCATAATCACTTCCATTAGCCTCTCCAAGAGCAGCTGTCAGACTGCTAAGTGGCTGGCCGATATACTTCTTGGCTATATCTGCACTGGCATCATCTGGATCGGTATCTGTGCTTCCATTGCCATTATTATTGTCAGATGGCGCCTGTGTAGGGCTTGGATCATCGGATGGAGCAGTTGTCGGATCTGCTGGTTCTGGTGTCGGGGTAACATCGCTCTCATCATCCTCAGATTCTGAGTCACCTTCACTGTCATCCAGACCAAGACGTGCCTTGACTTCACTCAATGTAGAAGTCTCTTTCTTACTGCTTCCAGTAAGATAAGTAGCATACGGAATCGCATCATCACCGGTTCCATCCATACGCAAGGTAATCTGTGTGATCATTGTCAGCGGAAGCTTACGGAAATAACAGTCTGTAAGATCCTCATCCTCATATACGATACGGATGTCATAGCTTGTCACCGCATTCCCATCAGCATCCTTCGCACTTCCATCATAATAGTACAGCGCCTTATCACCGTCTGCAAGGGTAAACAACCCGTTGATCAGTTCTGTGCCCCAGTCATCGTCATCATCTGTAGTCGGGCGTACATAAAGCCCCTTGATTGAAGAGCCTGTTCCATTTACAATGATCAGTTTGGAAGCTGTATCGGTCTTATCACCAATTACATTCTTAATGTTTTCCTCGTCAGACTTCTGCATATCCACAAGTGTTCCAGAGTCAGCAGAAGCTGCGTCTGTATTCTCCGCAGGTGCTACAGTTACCTGTGCATCCTTGGTTGTATCATCAGCCTTTTTCTTACCGCATCCGGCAGCTGCCATGGCAGCTAACAGAAGTGCTGCAAGAATCACATAACGTTTCTTCATAATATATATTCCTCCCACAAAACGGAATCAAATGTCCACTTTTTGTTCTCCATTATTATTACAGAGTATGGCAGACTTGTCAACCAAGCATGGGATGATTTCATACAATTTTTAGACTTTTAACCACTACTCGCTCTCTTATAATAGCACTTTCCGTACCACAAATCCAAGAGATTCGTGACCATTAAGCACTAAAACACCGCCCAGAATATTGCAGGTAAACACTCATAGTCTTTAAAGCTTTGTATTGCGAAATTCATTTGCAGAAATCCCTTCCAGCTTTTTGAACACTCTGGAAAAATGAGCCACGTCTGTAAATCCTACCATTTCTGAAATATCTACGATCCAAAGTGACATTTCCTTCAAAAGCTCCTTGGCATGCTCCACACGGATCTGATTCAATATCTCGGAAAAATTCCGATTCTCATGTTTATTGAGAAGCTTACTTAAATGCCACTGACTGACATAAGTTTTCTCTACCACAAGGCTTAAGGTCAGAATGATCGTGGAAAATACCGGGAACATCATTGCTGCAATTACAATGTTATACAGAAGTTTACTGCCCTTAAAGCTGTATCTTACCAGTGCAAAAGACGCCATTCCAGCAAGCAGGATTACCACAGCTGCCACACACCCCGAAATAATAATACTGTTTTTATATGCATTCAGGATATTCATCTTGGAAAATGCATCTGTGTAATTGGCTGTCGTAAACAGCTTTCCAACCGGAAGTGAAAAAGCATTCGACATAATCTGCTTCTTATCTTTAAATGAGTTTGAGATTACCCAGAAAATCGGGTAAATGGTTGTAACCGCCCAGAAAATCAGAACGATATAAATGACGAATGTATTCACATTCCTAATATGATTTTTCTTCATTTAAGCTCCTCCTTCTGGTTTAATAATCCCGTTCTTTAAAGATCTTATTGACAACCTTTGATAAAATCACGCCGAGAATTACAATAAAAAATACAATTGCCGAGCTGTAATCAATGTCTGGTGCCTGCATGGTCTTATAGTACATATAGGTTCCTGTAAGCCAGGTCTTTCCAAGAGGTGCCCCGTTCGGGAACATCACCCACGGAAGATCGAATACCTTCAGTGCTCCTGTTACTGCAAGTACGGCGCAGGTACAGACTACATTATGAAGCATAGGCCAGGAAATGTATCTTACTTTCTGCCATCTGGTTGCTCCGTCAATGGCTGCTGATTCATAAAGCTCCTCTGGTATGTTGTTAAGCCCTGTTACCAGAATGATAAAATAAAATCCAACATACTGCCATACAACCGGTGTCATCATAACTGTCAACGGGTAAAGCTCCTTCCAGTTGGTCTTCTCTCCAACCAGCTGGCTTAACATTCCGCCGTCATACTGGAAGATCAGGTTAAAAAGAACACCAAGTGCAGTAGCTGAAACCACAATTGGGAAAAAGTACACAATGCGGAAAAATTTGGCCCCTCTTTTTACATTGTCTACCAGCATGGCAAGAATAACTGCCAGCCCAACTTCTCCGAACAGTGTAACAAAAATCATGATCACCGTATTTTTCAGTGCTACTCTCATATTCGGATCTGTGAGCAGCTCTGCATAGTTTTTGTAAAACGGATTGTTGACTCCCTTGGCTCCCCCACCCAGATTTCTTATCTTCATAAAGCTGTTTACGATGTTCTGAAGAAACGGATAATAAAGAAATACTGCCATAAAAAGGAACGCCGGAATCAGAAATACCCCTTTCTTGTAAAGAGGCCGGAGAAATATCTCCTCCGGCCTGATTTTTTTCATTTCCAGAAGAATCCGGAAACGGTTCAAGAGTGCTTATTCTGCATTTTCCTCAATAATTTCCAGCATTTCGCTGATAGCGTCTGGAATTTCAGTCTGTCCTTCTACGATCTGTGGCATATTATCGAAGATCGGAGCTCTCTCATCCTGTGTAACAAGGTCCTGAACAGCACCTGTAATACCAGTTGTATCTTTCAGCATTGCAAGAGCATCTTTTTCCAGGCTGGTAAGGCTGCTTTCATCAATCTCTGCACCATTTTTCAGAGCTGTAGTTGCGGTACCTGCAAAAGCGGATACTGTTTCGTCACTGATGAATTTCTCAACGAGAGATACAGCTGCATCACGTTTTTCTTCATCTTCCCAGCACTTTGTGGAAATATACCAGCCAGAAGAAAGACCTCCGATAATATCTGTGCTCTTTCGTTCACCGTTTCCAGGTACATAAGTTACAGTAAAGTTGTCAATGTCATCTGTTCCCTCTTTGATACCGCCCATTTTCCAGGAACCGTCAAGATAGAATGCAGATTTGCCTTCCAGGAAGCTCTGGAATACTTCGTCAGCAGTTGCAGTGTTGGTGTTCTCTGACAGGAAGCCTTTTTCGTAGAGATCCTTAATATCTGCAAGACCTGCCTGCCAAGCTTCTCCAGCTGCATCGTCAAGAGCTGCCGGAACGGTTGTATGTGTCTTAGCACTATCGTGGTTATAAATTGCAAACTCGAACCAGTAATGAGGCTCCTTTGCAAGGGAAGTAGCAATCAGTGTGTAACCTGCATTCTTAATGATCTGACAGGTTTCAAGGAACTCATCCCATGTAGTGTCTGCTGTAGGGATTTCTGCTCCGGCTGCTTCCATAACAGCTTTGTTTACATAAAGGCCTTCCCAATATCCATAGAATGGAACGGCATACTGTACGCCATCTGCAGGGGAAGCCGGAATCATGTCATCTTTCATATTGGAAGCATATTCCGGATACTCAGCACGGATATCTTCGATGGAAACAACCTTTCCAGCTTCAACAAATGGATTGGAATCATTGCCGTTAAAGAAGAACAGAACATCCGGTTCTGCACCTGTCTCAAAATCGGAAATAATTCTTGCCTTGAAGGTCTCATCAGATGTTGCAGAAGCATCTTCTACCGTGTTTCCTGTTTCCTCCTCCCAGGCTTTGATGGTATCCTGATAAAGCTCTACATTACTTTCATTTCCTGCAAATGTTGTGGTGACATTTAGAGTAACGCCGCCGTCAGCCATTGCTGTTACCGGGAAAACAGATGCCGCCATAACTCCACACAATACTGCGCTTAACACTTTTTTCTTCATACCAAAAACCCTCCTGTTTTTATTTATTTTGTTTTGGTTCGTCTCTCAACTTGTAGCTATATCATACATCCCGGGTTCGGTATTTTGAATAACTGGTTCTGCTATTTCTTGCATTTTATTGTCATTTGTGTACAATGTTTTTAATCAACTGTTAACAAGAATCGTCAATATAGATATGGTCTGCTCATCATTGTAGCTTTTTATGGTAAGTCCGCAGTTCTCCCCATACAAGATCCTGAGCCTCTGGTTTACATTGGCGATTCCAAGGTTTCCTGAGGATTCTTTTCTGGCATCATAATCCGGTGCAAGAAGGCGCTTTACCTTCTCCTCATTTTCTTTTCCGAAGCTTCCGTCATTAACGATCTCAATATACAGATACTTCTCATCCCTGTGAGCCCGTAGAAGAACAGTTCCGCCTCCTCTTTGAATAATACCATGTTCAATTGCATTTTCAATAATAGGCTGCATGATCAGGCGGGGAACCATCATTCCCATCAGTTCCTCTGGAATCTGCCGTTCCACCGTAAGCCTCTTTCCAAGCCTCTCTGCGATAATATAAAAGTAGGCATTCACATAGATCATCTCCTGTGAAAGCTTCACTTCTGGAAGTCCCTTCCTGTCCATAGCAGCATCCATTAAAGTAGACAATGCCCCGATCATCTTGGAAACCTTCTCATTTCCCCCAAGCCTTGCCTCCCAGTTAATGATTTCCAGGGTATTATTCATAAAGTGAGGATTAATGTGAGACTGCAAAGCCATGATCCTGGCATCACGGAGGGCCAGTTCTTCCTCATAAATATGGTCAAACTGATACTTTAACTGACCGGACATCTGGTTAATGGAATTTCTCAGATATTCAAATTCCAGATTCTCCATAGGTGTATCCACCTGGTATCCCAGATTTCCCTTCTCAATCTCCTCAGCACAGTTCATCAGTTTCTCCACCGGCTTCGACATTTCTTTGCCGGAAAGCCTCATGAACATGATCATCATAGGGATCAGTGCAAATCCCATAGCAAAGATCACATAGAAATATCCATACAGGAAACGGAACAGCAGCAGCTCCTTTGCATACAGCACCAGATTGATATCATAGTCGTTTTCCCGCTGGTTGCTGAATATGTAAACCTCACCTTTCTCCATTTCGTAGGCGGAAGCATTTTTCAGCACCTGTTTCTCTGCCAGCTCTTCTGCTGCGGCATCTTCATTTGTATTTTTTAAATCTCTCACTACCGGTATTCCGGATATGGTAAGCACAACGCCAAAATCCTCCCAGGCAGTCTTCACAGGTTCAAAGCAGTAATCCACATTTACCCTGCTTACCAGAATGCCCCAGGAGGTAAAGCTTCGGTTCATCATATTCCGGACAATGTAAAAACCGTTGTCTGTTTTTAAGAAGCCCACTGCTGTGTCCAGATCTTCTGCCAGTTTCAGAACCTTATCCCTGTCCTGGTCAAAAAAATGCTGGATCATGCCATAACTTCCGCCGGTTCCAAAGTTATAGCTTGTATAATGTTTATTCAGTGGATCTTCTTTTAGCATTAATACAGTAAAAATATTATTTTTTTTGTGAGAGTACTGCGAATTCAGATAATTCTGTACCCCATTGGAAAAAATGCGCTCTCCGTCTGCGCCTTGCCGTCTATACTGCCTGTACTGTTCAAATAAAGTACCGTCATAAGTAGCCTGCCGTGAATCTGCAATAGCTCCGTTCAGTCTTTCCGCACAGGTCCGGGCATTGAGCCCGGCCTGTACACTAAGACGTTCCATCTGATTCTCCCGCTGGGTGATCAGCATATAGGAGCCAATGATCCCAATGATCACCAGAAACGGAAGAACCCAGCATAACAGCATGATTTTTGCAAATTTCCACTTCAGAGAGCGTATCTTCTTTTTATTTTTCATTATTTTAATTCCAGAAACTCCTCAAAAATATCAACCAGTTCCATGGCACTAAGCTCCTCATCCATTTCGCAGAATATACGCAGTAAAGGTTCTGTTCCGGAAAAACGTGCAATGATCCAGCCGCCATTCTGGAAATATACCTTGCAGCCATCCAGATATGATACCTTATGGATGGCATAAGGCAGCTTTGGCAGTAATTTGTCAATCATTAAAGCCTTATGGATCTGCTCTTTGCGCTGCGTCGTGAATCTGTAATCTCTTTCTACCATATGGATTTCTCCATATTCAGCTTCAATCTCTTTTGCGATTTCAGAAAGCTTTTTGCCGGTAACCGCAATCATCTCAACCAGCAGGGAAGCTGCATAAATACCATCCTTGCCGTTGATATGGCCTTTCACGGTAAGACCGCCGGAGGACTCACCTCCAATGATGGCATCTGTCTCCTGCATTTTTTCAGAAATATACTTGAAGCCTACAGGAACCTCATAGCACTTCTGTCCAAAGCTTTCGGCCACACGGTCAAGCATATGGGTAGTTGCCACATTGCGGACAACCGGACCTGACCATCCTTTATATTTTACCAGATAATAATACAAAAGTACAAGAATATCGTTTGGATGAAGAAATCTTCCCGTATTGTCGATTACACCGATTCTGTCCGCATCACCGTCTGTTGCAATTCCGATATCGCAGTAACGATCCAGGACATAATTCTGCAAAGGGCGCAGCGTGGCTGCATTTGGTGCAGGGAGCTTCCCACCAAACAAGGTGTCGTGGCGCTCATGGATGGTCTCCACCTCACATCTTCCAATAGATAAAATCGTTTTAAGGGAAGTCTGACTGACACCATAAAGAGGATCAAGTGCCACTCTAAGTGCCTTATCGCGAATCGCCTGCATATTTATCCTTGCTATAATATTGTCAATGTATTCGTTCAAAGGATTAAATTCCACTACCAGCCCTGCATTTTTCGCTTCTTCATATTCCATGACAGGGACTGGTCTGCCGGCCTTTATATCCTTTTCCACCATATCAATGTAATGTTCAATTTCCTGTGTCTGCTCCTGATTGGCATCTCTTCCGCCCCTTGTAAAAACTTTGATTCCATTATAGATAGCCGGGTTGTGACTGGCTGTCACCATCATTCCATATGGAAGATCATGTGCCATTACGTAATACATGATCAGCGGCGTTGGTGAAGATTTATTCACAAACCAGCTGCGGATTCCGTTTGCAGATAACGTCTCGCATGCCCACATAACAGATTCTTTCGAGAGAAAGCGACGGTCGTAACCGATACAAAGCCCCTGGTCTGCCACCCCCTCATCCTGCATTTTCCTGGCGATTGCCTCTGCCAGGATCTGAATATTCGCCTTAGTAAATTCATCTCCAATGACAGCTCTCCAGCCGCCTGTTCCAAATTTTATCATTTTGTCTTCTCCTTCTTAGCTCTGCTTATGGAGCGTTAACTCCTTTATAATGCCTCTCTCACTATCCCATTATCACACGAACCTGATGAATACTGCCTTTTTCAAGAACCGGGAGCACCGATACCTCTTTTCCATCCAGGAAGATCTGTCTCACACCTTTTGATACATGCTCCGGATTTTCAACTGTAATATCATATCTGGCACCTCTCCATTGTCTCGTCAGGGTAAATCCATCCCATTCTTTTGGAATGCAGGGATCAATTTCCAGGCTATCCATTCCCGGACGTACTCCTAACATGTAATGCGTTGCAGAATAATATGCCCAGCCGCCAGTTCCGGTCATAAACGGATGTCTCGCACGGCCGAATGCTGTGTGGTCTTTTCCCACAACAAACTGACAGTAGGAATAAGGCTCTGCCTCACGGATCTCTATCTTGTCGTTCTGGTAATAAGGACAAAGTGCATGGTAAAACTCCATAGCGCGGTCGCCTCTTCCAAGCATACACTCAGCTGCCCATGCCCAGGGATTGGGATGACTGAAAATAGAAGCATTCTCTTTTAGCCCCGGGTAAACTCTTGTGACAAATCCGATATCATCGTCCGATTTTGTATAAGCAGGACCGTTGAGCATAATTCCATATGGGGTAAAAAGCTGGTCATAAACACTATCCATGGCTTTTATTCCCTTGTCATAAGGTGCTGCACTGGAAAGCACTGCCCATGCGTTAGACTCCAGGTGGATTTTTCCTTCTGTATCCTTCTTAGTTCCGATTTTGCGGCCGTTTGCAGTGATTCCACGGATATACCAGTCACCGTCCCAAAGAACTTCATCACAGACAGCTTTTACCTTTTCTCCCATTTCTGTATATTTCTTTACATCCTCTTCCTCTCCTTTATATTTTGCCAGTTCCACAAATTTTCCGATTGCCCAGTAGTGGAGGAAAGAAACCATCGCACTCTCTCCGCCTCCCAGGTTCAGGCAGTCATTCCAGTCTGCACGAAGGCCCTTGCAGATTCCATCCTTTCCTACCTGTCTGCAGGAAAAATCCAAGATCCGTTTCATATGCTCATATACACTGCCCTCACCGCCGTCGGCATAGGTATAAATTTCATCCAGGAAAGAAAATTCGCCGCTTTCTTTTACATATTCATTGATGGATGCCACCAGCCAGAGGGCATCATCTGAACAGGTGTCCTCAATTCCGTGAATCATGTCGGTAAGCTTTGGCGTAGGTACAACTGTTGGTGATTTAAAAGGCTTTTTGCCTTTCTCTTCCGGATCAAACCATTCCGGCTGAAAAAGGTGAAGTCCATACCCCTCTTTTACCAGACCACGAAGAAGTTCTACGATCCTCTGACGGCATTTTTCCGGGTTAGAATGCGGAACAGTCATGGAGTCCTGTGAAGTGTCACGATAGCCAAGACCAGTGCGCCCTCCCACTTCAATAAAGGAAGCAAATCTGGAAAACATAATATTCACCTCTGCCTGGTACAAAGTCCATATATTGATCAGAGTGTTCATACCTTCGTCTGGAGTATGGATCTGTAATTTATTGATCTTTTTCTCCCAGTAATCCTTCAGCTGTTCATAGACATGATCTACTGCAGGTCCATTTGCATATTTGGCACGAAGCTTCTTTCCGTTCTCTCTGTCACCCTCTCCAAGAAGAAAAATCACCCGCACTTCTTCTCCTGGTGCCAGCTTTAGCTTTTTGTGGAGAGCACCACAGTGATTGTTGCCAAGCTCACTGCTGCCGCTTAATCTGCCACGCTCAACACCGATAGGATTGTCTTCTGTACGGTAATTTCCAATAAATTTATCCCTCAGGCAATCAAAACTCTCCGGTGTAAAATCAGCTGTGAAAAACTGATAGCCAAACTCCTCATAGAAAAGATCACATTCAATAATTCCATCCTCATAGGAAGAACCAGAAGCATACATACTCATCTGGAAATTCTGATTATCCATGGCAATCTGATGAAAAGAGAATTCCAGGTAAGAAAAAACACTGATTTTACGTGTTTTATCACTGTTGTTTTTGATCTTTACATCCCAGATTTCTACCGGATCATCCATTGCGACGGACATTTTTTGTGTGGCGTAAATACCATTATAGCTGCACTCATAAACGGAATAGGACATGCCGTGGCGGCAGATGTATTTCGCCTGGTCAAGGGGCTTTCCAACAGGCTGCCAGGACACACTCCAGTAATCCCCGCTTTCATCATCCCTCAGATACACATAATGTCCCGGTCTGTCCATAGGTACACCGTTTGGGCGAAATCTTGTGATTCTGTGATATTCCGGCGATTTATAAAAAATATAGCCGCCTGCCGTATGATTCAGGACTGCGCACATATCTTTCACACCAATGTAGTTGGTCCATGAAGTGGGAAGGTCTACGCGGTCGATCACATATTCCCTTTTACCATTGTCAAAATGTCCATATTGCATAAAAAACCCCTCCTGTTTTTTCAAAAAATAACTCACTTCTCCAATTCTTATCTTCATTATAGGATTTTTTCTTACCCTTCGGAATGGTTGCTTATGGGAATATTTGTCTAAACTTGTGCAACAATAATGCAATCATACCCGCAGAAATTATGTAATAGGAGATTCCAGCGGAATTTCCTATAGCGTAAAAAAAAGCCAGGGGCAGTTTTCTGCCTCTGACTCATATAAATGATGTTCGTTTCAAAAGGTCTTTTTGACACGAGCTAAAAACCTGCCTCTCTTCGCTCCTTGCGCATTTCCCTGCGAAGCACAGCAGCCTCGTGGCGCCCTTTTTCAGCCTCTGTCCGGATGATCAGTCCAGGAATCTGTGTAGGACGCTCTTTCTCATTTACAGCCACCATCACGGAGAAAGCACGGTTCACCAGGTAGCGCATTCCATCTGCGCGCTCCACGTAAGAATCAATTTCCACTTCCATAGAAGTGTTTCCCACATAGGTCACATAACCGATCATTACAAGGATCTCTCCTTCGTAAACAGGCTCCTTAAACTGCAGATTATCAACTGCTGCAGTTGTTACCCGGTAAGTCCCGCAATGACGCATGGCAACTACACCTGATACTTCATCTACCCACTGCATCAGCATTCCGCCAAAGAGTCTGCCTCCGGCATTCAAGTGCTGATGCATGATCAAATGTACCTGCTCTGTTTTGGAATCCTCCACAGTTTTCATAACACGTTTTTCTTTTGTATTCTCTTCCATAGCTGGCCTCTCTCACTGTTTTTGCAATGTTCTTGCAATGTTTTTGAAATATGATTGCCGCCCTGTTGCCATTCACAGCTTTCATAATATCCGATTTCACGCCGCAAGTCTCGGGTTTTCTGTGAATTTTGGACACAAAAAATACCTCGCGGAATGTAACCTGTGAATAATAACAGTTTTAATACAGATTCTTCACCTTGAAATCACGCTCTGCTTCTCTTCTCTGGTCTTTCTTGGCAATATCCTGGCGTTTATCATACAGCTTTTTACCTCTCGCCATACCAATCTCCACCTTCACAAGACTGTCCTTGAAATAAACCTTGATAGGCACAAGGGTAAGTCCTTTTTCCTTCAGCTTGGCTTCCATTTTATTGATCTCGCTGCGGTGAAGAAGAAGCTTACGGATACGCAGGGGATCCTTGTTAAAAATATTTCCTTTCTCATAGGGGCTGATGTTCATTCCATAAATATAAACTTCCCCATTCTGAATTCGCACAAAAGACTCTTTGACGCTGCATTTTCCCATGCGCAGAGATTTTACTTCTGTTCCTGCCAGGGCAATTCCCGCTTCGTAGGTATCCTCTATGAAATAGTCATGAAATGCTTTTTTATTATTTGCAATCAGTTTGATTCCTGGTTTCTTTGCCATAAGCTCCTCCCTATATGGATTGTCTCCAGTCCTGTTCTTCCGCCAGGACAAAATCTACCGTTTTTAACATGGTATCCGCATCTGCTACCCGCACACGTACCTTCTGTCCCAGTGCAAACACCTTATGGGTCACGTCTCCTCTCAGCTCATAAGCCTCCTGGTCAAAGGTATAATAATCATCCCGTAATGTATTCACATGAACCAGTCCCTCTACCGTATTGGGAAGCTCTACATAAAAGCCCCAGCCGGTCACACCGGAAATGATTCCCTCGAACTCTTCTCCAATATGATAAGACATATATTCTGCCTTTTTCAGCTTGTCAGATTCTCTCTCAGCCTCATCTGCACGGCGCTCGCAAACACTGGACTGGCGGGCTACATCTTCCAGGATTTCCTTATAATGCTCTGTTTTCCCTTCTCTTTCCAGCCGTCCACGAAGCTTATCCTGAATGATCCTGTGGATCTGGAGATCCGGATAACGCCGGATCGGGGAGGTAAAATGGCAGTAATATTTCGCCGCCAGTCCAAAATGGCCGCTGCACTCTGTAGTATATTTCGCCTGCTTCATAGTCCGAAGGGTAAGGCGGCTGATCTGCGGCTCATTTGGAAGTCCCTCGATACTTTCCAGAATCGTCTGGATTTCCTTAGGAGTGATTTCCTGTCCATGCTTCTGCACCGGCACTCCCTGATTATGAAGAAGGGTGAGAAGACTCTCCACTTTCTCCGGATCCGGAGTCTCATGGGTGCGGTAAACGAAAGGCATATCGTCCCTGCAGCATTCTTCTGCCACAGTCTCATTTGCCATAAGCATGAAATCCTCAATGATCCTGGTAGCCACATTTGCCTCATAGGGCTTAATGTCAATAGCTCTTCCAGCAGCATTTAAGATAATCTTACTCTCCGGAAAATCAAAGTCAATAGATCCTCTGTGATGTCGGTTCCCGCGAAGAATTTCTGAAAGCTCCTTCATCAGGAAAAACATTGGCACAAGCTTTTCATAGCGCCTCTTCGCCTCTTCATCTGTATCCTCCAGAATATTCTTCACATCTGTATAATTCATCCGCTCGTCTACACAGATCACAGTCTCTGCGATCTTGTGGGAAATCATATTTCCTCTTTCATCAATATCCATAAGACAGCTTAAGGTAAGACGATCCTGCCCCTGGTTCAGGGAGCAGATTCCGTTGGAAAGACGCACCGGAAGCATGGGAATTACACGGTCTGCCAGATAAACACTGGTTCCCCGCTTCAAAGCCTCACGGTCAAGGGCACTGCCGCCCTGTACATAATTGCTTACATCAGCTATGTGAACGCCAAGATGATAAATTCCGTTTTCTTTTGTAAGTGTAACCGCATCGTCCAGGTCCTTGGCATCCTCACCATCAATCGTGACCGTCTGGAGATGACGAAGATCCAATCTTCCTTCCCTGTCCGCATCCAGAACATGATCCGGCACACGGTCTGCCTGACGGATCACCTTATCTGGAAATTCACTTGGAATTCCAAAGCTTTTTACAATAGCAAGAATGTCTGTTCCAGGGGCACGGCAGCTTCCCAGGTTCTCTTTAATTTTTCCTTCCGGATTACGGTTCTTGCTTCCGTAACTGGTGATCTCCACCACAACTTTATCTCCGTCTTTGATTCCCTGGGAATCCTTTCTTGGGATAAATACATCCTTGGAAAACTTCGGATTGTCACTTATCACGAAGCCAAAGTCACGGCTGTTCTCGTAAGTTCCCACGATTTCTGTCATGCCTCTTTCCAGGATCTGCACCACGATTCCTTCACGACGTCTGCCTTCCTGTGGCTCTTTTGTAATTATAACACGGACTTTATCCTGATGCATAGCCGTTCCGGTGCAGTCTTCCGGAATAAATACGTCGTTGTCTTCCCCCTCGATTTCTACGAAACCAAAGCCCTTGGGATGACCGATAAAGATGCCTTCCACGGATGGGCAATCCGGATATTCGTTCTCCAGGCGGGCAAGACGGATTTCCGGATCATCTTCCTCATAACGTCTGCCGTGTTTACGATCGTTATATTTCTCTTTTCCTTTGCCGTAACGTTCTTCATATTTCCGTTCAGAATGCTTTCCTGACTTACCTTCTTTTTTTCCGCCAGAGCGTTTCTGTGAACTGTCAGCTTCTCTTCTTCCACGAAGCTTCTCTTTCCCACGCTTTCTTCCTGTTACCTTGGAATAACGTCCCTTGGAATCCAGGTCAGCTTTCCCCTCAGCTACCAGCTCGTCCAGCACACGGTACAGATCCTTCTTTTCATCCTTCGAAAGACGCAGAAGACCTGCAATCTCACGGAAACGCATAGGCTGGTATACCGGATCTCCCAGAAGCTCCATCATAAATTTCTTTCGTTTATCTAATTCTCTTTCTTTACTCAACTTGTCTCCTTTTTCATGCCTGTGGGCACAGGCTGCTCTATCTATATTACATTACACGTGCAAATTATACGCAAGACCAAACTCCTCATCATAACACGAAGTGCCTTTTATGACTAAGAAATTCCATCAAAATTTCCTGTTACATAAAAAACACCCTTGCGATCAGATCAACAAGAGTGTTTCCCAGTTCATTCTTAGAAATTCAGGTTCAATACAACTGCCAGTACAAAGAACAAAACTCCCATAACTGTAGTTGCCTTAACAAGACCGCCCTCCATGGAACGTCCTTTGTTCTTACCCCAGTATGTGTCAGCTGCTCCGGCGATAGCGCCAAGACCCTGTGACTTACCTTCCTGCATAAGGACGACTACGGTAAGGGCAATACAATCTATAACAAAAAGAATTGTTAAAATCGTTCTTAAAATCTGCACGTGGTTACACCTCCTAATCAACTAGAGG
>JAQXQS010000204.1 GCA_029101305.1 Clostridia bacterium
GGCGTCAAAAATACGGTTATTTACAAACTGGTAGTCCAGCATATCTTTCCAGTGATCGTTCAAAGTCACCTTAGCACTTCGATATAGTGCAGGAATTTCGCTGTTTTCGATAAAAACATCCTGCACCATACTCTTATCCGGGCCTAGCATGGCTTTCCAGCCTGCTCCCCAGATTTTCAGAGGAAGCTTACCCTGGGCAGCCCACAAAACACAGGGACGTGCCACGCCCCGGGAATTTCCGATAAACAGATAATCTTTCCCACGATTCGCTTCCGCTTCTTTATCCGGATAAAATAACTCTGTATCAGTACATTGAAGAAGAGGATACACTGGAATATCCAGTTTCTGCTGCAGCTCCTTCGCATAATGAAGAGAGCCTACGCAGATAATATCATAGAGTTTATATTCTTCCTCCGTAACCATCTCCGGGTGACTGATGTTCCACATAATGTAAAGGCACTTGGTATTCCGCCGGTCTGGCCGGTAAAATTCCCTGCCCCGAAGCACCAGAACCACATCTGCATTTACTTCACAGTCCCAGTCCTCATGCAGATCGATTATAGCGTATTTCCCCATGCGGTCAAGATAACGCTTCAAAGCTACGGCATAGGCATAATCGCCCCAGCGTACCTTCTTCTCTCCTTCTGGTGCCGGACACTTGATCACCCAGATCGGGCGATCCTTCGCATCCTGCTGGATCTGAACTGCCCGTTTCGCCCAATCCTCACGGCGGCTGAATTCATTCGCAATGTAATCCTTCAGTTCCTGCGCCGTATTCTTCTGTAATTCTGTAAGAATTTTCACCTGCTGTTTATTCGCTTTCTCCAATTCCCGGAGCTTATTATCCATATAGGTGCGGCTTACAGGAACCAGACTGCGTATCTTTTGTTTCAATGTATGAAAAAAGCCCATGTGCTTACTCCTCATATAATAGTAACGCTTCAGAACCATGCGGCCCATCCGGCAGATATGCACGTCGATGAAATGCGTAACATTTGGAAGGCTGGCTCTGAATCGCTGCAATAATTGCTTCTATTATTATAGCGAAATCATTCATGAAACGCAACCGTCCCATTTACAAATCATAATTCAAGCTTTTTCACCATATTTGTAACTGTTCAGAGCCAAGCGGATTTTGGTACAAGAGTGTGAGTCATGCTTGCATGAACGAACACTTTTGTACCAAAATCCATTTGGCGGATACGTCACACCTCCAAAATGCGAAGCATTTTGGAGGTTGGCTCTGAACAGTTACAAATATTTTTCTGTTTTTTCTCACTTTTATCACTAGGAAAAGAAAGAGGAATTTGCTATAATCAACTCATATCAGTAAAATAATTTACTTCTATGTTCCTTTCATCAGAAATGTCAGAGTTCTTTTCTCTGAACATATAAATTTCCAGGAGGATACCAATTCATGCGAAGAAAAAATAGTTTATTAATACCAGCAGCCCTGGCGCTTTCCCTTTGCAGCATTTCCGTTGTTCCAGCTCTTGCAGAAAGTACTGAGCAGACCGCCCAGGCAGATGCTGCTTCTGATAACGTTGCCGGGAATTCAGGTGCTGCCAGCGAATCCGCTACCGAGAATTCAGATACTGCCACAGAGTCCGCTGCTGATACCCAGGATGCTGCGGCAGCATCCCAGGATACCCCCTACGAAAAAGGCACCATCTCAGACACTGATTTCCAGAGTGAATGGCTGAATCTGAAATTCACTCCACCGGAAACAGTTGTCATGAACACTGAGGAAGAGCTTCAGTCTGTTATGCAGCAGGGGCAGAGTACCCTTGAGGAATCCTCTGGGGTGGAGCTTGGCGAAGACGCTTTGTCCGGTACGGTTTATGAGATGATGGCATCCTCTATCTCTGGTTTTCCCAATGTCTCCCTGGTAGTTGAGGACGCTGCTATGGAGAATATGACTGTCGATCAATATTTTCTGGCTGCACAGCAGATGCTGGACGCTACTGGAATGGGTTATTCGTATTCCGATATTACAGAGGCCCAGATTGGCGGACAGGACTTCCAGGTTATGGAAACAAGTGTGACAGTCAATGACTATGAAGTTCTTCAGAAATACTGCACTCGTAAACAGGGAGGAAAGTTTGTCTCCATTATTTTATCCTACACCACAGATACGACTACAGAAGCAGATGAAATCCTGGCGGCTTTTACCCCATTAAACACCGACACGGAGGCTGCACCTGCAGAATAAACCATGGTCTATACTCCTTTAACCATAAAAGCGATGAAAATAGCATATGAAGCACATATGGGGCAATGTGACCAGAGTGGGGTTCCTTATATCTTCCACCCGGTTCACCTTGCGGAACAGATGACGGACGAAGTCACTACTTGTATCGCTCTGCTTCATGATGTTTTGGAGGATACCGCTCTTACCCTTCAGGAACTGGAGAAAGAATTTCCAGAAGAGATCACCCAGGCAGTTCTTTTACTGACCCACGATCCAGCAGAAGATTATCTGGCGTATGTCCGGCGGCTTTGCGAAAACCCACTGGCACGGAGGGTAAAGATTGCAGATATTGCGCATAATACGGATGAAACACGGCTTTCTTCTACGACTCCGGACCCGGCACAGTTGGAGCATTGGCGGGCGAAATATGCCGCTGCAAAAGAGATCATACGGGAGTATGAAGAAATATGAGTTGTAGCAAACCTGCGAAAATATGAGTTGCCACAAATAAGTAAAAACCATAATGTATCCTTGGTATTTCATTCCAATCGATATATTATGGTTTTTCTTTATATTTTTCTTTATGAGTTTCTTTATGTCTTTTATTTACAGTATTCATTGACATTTCGTACTTGTCATTTTGAAGTTTAGCTCTGGTTACGCTCTATTCGCGCCTACTTCACCCGCAGAATATCTCTCACCATCTCCAGATGTGGCCTGTCTGCATCTGCCTGGAACACGGCTACATGATTCAGGTCAGCCCCGCCGTCTGTGTATGCCGGGAAAAGAAATCCACACTCTGGAGCCCCGGGTTCATATTCTTCTGCAAGAGGACAAATCACACAGATCAGATATTCGAAAACCGCTTCTGATTCCCACAACCTTTCTTTATCTGCTGCCTTGGCAGGGATGTCATAACGGTCGTGAAAAACATAAACAGCGTATGGACGCCGGCTTTTATACTGCTCCATTACAAGGTCGTAGAAACTGTCCATCAACGCATCGTTCTTTAATCCACATTCCCGGATTGCCATAAGAAGCTGCCAGATGGTTCCCGGTTTTCTGTCTTCGTCAGCAAATTCATATCGCTTCAGATTTACATTGGTCTTTGCAAAGGGCACTGCCTTGGCAAGCTCAATGTTTTTCTTTTTTTCCCCATTTGAAAGCTTCAGAAAGTTCACGTTAAAGCTGCCATCAAAATCTCCATCTTTATCCACGTAGCACCCGGCGATCCGGGTAAAGGAATTCCGGGAAACATTCATTCTTCTGGTCAGCGCCAACATATCTTCTCGGTTTATTTTGTTTGTCATAAAGCCTTACGGATCCTCTCCAGTGCCTCTGTCAAAGTCGCCCGTGGACACGCTACATTGATTCTCTGGAAGCCTTCTCCGGCTTTTCCAAAAATCTTACCACTGTCCAGCCAGAGGCCAGCCTTGTTAATGATCAGATCTTCCAATTCTTCTACGCCAAGCCCGGTTCCACGAAAATCAAGCCATACCAGATAAGTACCTTCCAGATCTGTCATCGTCACTCCCGGAAGATTTTTCTCCACATATTCTTTGGTATACTCAATATTCGCCTCTACATAGGCATGCATTGCCTGATACCATTCTTCCCCCTTGGAATAAGCAGCCTCTGTTGCCACCAGGCCAAGGACACCAAGCTGACTGATTCCAGCCGCATCCAGCTGCTTCTGGAATTTCTGACGAAGCTGCGGATTGGGAATAAAAATATTGGAGATCATCATGCTGGCAAGATTAAAGGTCTTGCTTGGAGAGGTACAGGTAATGGAAATATCCTGAAATTCCTTTTTAATTCCGGCAAAGACCTGATGTTTTCCCTTGAAAACAAAATCCTGATGAATCTCATCACTTACCACGGTCACGCCATGCTTCACACAGATGTCGCCCAGCTTCTCCAGTTCTTCTTTGCTCCACACTCTTCCCACAGGATTATGAGGATTACACAGGAAAAACAGTTTTACCTTTTCTTCTGTAATTTTCTTCTCAAAATCCTGGAAGTCAATATGGTACCGGTTGTCCTCACCCTGGTAAAGATTGCTGCTCACTACTTTCCTGCCATTGTCCTGGATTACCTCTGAAAAAGGATAATAGACCGGAAGCTGGATCAGCACACTGTCGCCTGGCTGTGTATAGGCTTTTACCGCCATAGCTAATGCAAAAACAACTCCTGGTGTTTTGATCAGCCAGTCCTCCTGGATATCCCAGTCGTGGTGATTTTTCATCCAGTTTGCCACAATATCGAAATAAGGGGTCTGCACTTCACTGTATCCGAAGATTCCCTCTTTGGCACGTTCGACCAGAGCATCTTCAATATAGGATGAGGTCTCAAAATCCATGTCTGCAACCCAGAGCGGCAGTACATCTGCCGGTTTTCCCCTTTTTACCGCAAAATCATATTTCAGGCACCGGGTGTTTCTTCTATTTATTACTTTGTCAAAATCAAGATTTCTTTCTGCCATGTAATTCTTCCTCTGTTTCTGCAAATACTTTTTCAAATTCATCCAGAAGATCCTGCGCATCCTCAATTCCTACAGAAAGGCGTAGAGTCGCTTCTGTGATTCCATTGCGCTCCCGGATTTCCTTCGGCACATCTGCATGTGTCTGTGTCGTCGGATAAGTAATCAAAGTTTCCACACCGCCAAGACTTTCTGCAAACTTGATCATTCTTACTTTTTCCAGAATGGAAAGGGCAAATTCCTTGCTCTCCAGCTGGAAAGTAAGCATGGAGCCAAAGCCTCTGGCCTGTTTTTTCATAATTTCATGACCTGGATGTTCCGGAAGTCCCGGATAGATCACCCTGGTCACTGCTTTCTGCTTTTTCAGCCATTCCGCAATCTGGAACGCATTCTTCTGAGCCCGCTCCATGCGGATACCAAGGGTTTTGATTCCACGCAGGATCAGCCAGCTGTCAAAAGGAGCCAGGCCGGAACCGGTGGTCTTGATAAGGAAACGAAGTTTCCCACTAATATCTTCCCGGTTCGTTACCAGGAACCCAGCCAGGGTGTCGTTATGTCCACCCAGGAATTTCGTTCCGCTGTGAACTACAATATCCGCTCCCAGATCCAGTGGATTCTGGAAATAAGGAGATAAAAATGTATTATCTACAATAAGAAGGAGGTTATGCCGCTTTGCAATTTCTGCAAGTGCTGCTATATCAGTAACATTCATCATGGGATTGGTAGGAGTCTCAATATAAATTGCTTTTGTGTTTTCATTTACATAGCTTTCCACATCCTCTTTCCAGCAGTCAATGCGGGAAAACTGAAGCCCGTTTTTCGTGGAAACGTTGTCAAAAAGGCGGATGCTTCCACCGTACAGGTCTGCATCAACGATCAGGTGGTCTCCTGGTTTAAACAACTCCATTGCCAGGGTGATTGCTGCCATTCCTGTGGAAAATGCCAGCGCATCAATTCCGTTTTCCAGGGTAGCTACGATTTTTTCCAGATGCTCTCTTGTGGGATTCTGCAGTCTGCTGTAGTCAAAGCCTGTGCTCTGTCCCACAGCCGGATGCTCATATGTCGCAGTCTGATAAATAGGGAAGCTGATAGATCCGTAATTGTTACAACAGCCTTCCTCTTCTTCTAAATGTAAACACTTTGTATTGATTCCTCTTGCCATGATTTTTCCTCCAGATATGTCTCACATATTCAGCTGCGGGATGCACACTCTGGTCTCCGTCTAATCGTACCCTGCAGTTTTTTCGTCTGGGTATATCATAACAAGACATGTTAATTTTGTATAATTCATTTTACCTAGAGTTCGTTATAGGATTTTGCTATATCTGATTGGATATGTTAGATTTGAGTTATTGCAATTTAATGTGCTGAGTGTCGATTCCCGGACGCGGTCTGGCAAGGGGAAATTTCAAAAACTATCGTTGCCAACAAATTATAGGGAAACCAACACACGAAGCCCCCTCCAGATAAAAGTTCCTATATACCAGTTTTAGCCAGTACACAGCGTTCGGGCAATGGAGATTGCTCTAGCGAGCCATTTCAGGCGCGTTCTTAGCGTAGATGAAATCCAGCGCTTACGAAGACTTATGCGTGAGGG
>JAQXQS010000205.1 GCA_029101305.1 Clostridia bacterium
GAAGCTGCCCTTTATGATCCACAGCCGTGATGCGGCAGAAGATACCCTGGAGATCGTAAAGGACTATATGAAAAAAGATATGTCTGGTGGAATCATTCACTGTTTTTCTTATAGTAAGGAGATTGCTGCAGAGTATCTGAAAATGGGACTTTATCTTGGAATCGGAGGTGTGCTGACCTTCAAAAATGCCAGAAAACTGAAAGAAGTTGCTGCTATGGCTCCGTTGTCCCAGATCGTTCTGGAAACGGATTGCCCATATATGTCTCCGGAGCCAAACAGAGGGAAGAGAAACTCCTCTTTGAATCTGCCCTATGTAGCAAAAGAGCTGGCGCAGATCAAAGGAATTACAGAAGAAGAAGTAAACGCGGTAACAGAAGAGAACGCAAAAAAACTGTTATTTAAATAACAACAGATGGGAAACTTCGTAATAATGGGTGAAAAATGCAGTTTGCGTTTCATACCCTAAGCCTGCGATTCGTGTCATAAAAAGGAAAATCCACTGATTTTGCTGTATAAAACAGATAGATAGTAATTTGGGGAAAACATATTTTGAGGAGGATTGCCTATGAAATCAAATAACATATTACGCAAGCTTACCCTTGGAACTGTCACTGTTGCAGCTGTTACAGCTTTATTTTCATCAGTGGCTTATGCAGCAGATGATACCGCATCCCAGGATGCCGCTGCCCTTCAGGGATTGTTTGAAGATTCCGGATTTACAGTTACAGAGGGAACCTTTTACGAGATCGACACAGTAAAAGAAGCATCTGCTGGAAACCTGATGAGTTGTTTCGGTAACAATGCCGGATCAGCTTATACTGTTTTTGATATGTCAGATGGTCCGACACAGGAAGTTGCAGACCCCATCTTCCCACCAGGAGGATGGCAGTATAAATTGTGCCAGGATGAGGCGATTGTATTATTGACGAACCTTCCGCCAGAATGCAAATATTATTCTTTCATCAACTACATTATGTTTACGGAAGAAAAGGAAGGCAAGGATTATACAAATGAATCGGGATATTTCAGTGCGGGTGATGAAACCACAGGAAAGTATCATCCTATCTTCGGTTCCATTGGAGATCCATTAAATATGATGAATATCAAGCATGATGGAGACAGCGAGTATGACAGCTCTGCAGTCATTGTCATCAGCGCCAACCAGACAGTAACAGACAAGGTGACAGAGCAGCTTAATGCTGCAGGCTATGATGACAGTGTGATCAATGTGATGACCATTCCGGCAGATACTTATCGCATGGGATTAGAAAAAGGCGATGACACATTCTGCTTCCTTGGACGTATCTCACAGCCGACAGATGAAGACGCTTATCAGAATTACATCAGCACGCTTGCGGAGAATTCAACAGTTTACCGTCTGACCCCAGAGACAGAGATCGAGTCTGCTCCGTATGAAAACCCGGTAGTAATTGCAAGAGGTACTGGAGAACATGAATCCGCTGTTTTAGAGGATGCCCAGGGCCACCTTGATACGATCCGCCAGGCTATTATTAATAAATACAAAGATGAGTATGATTACGAAGAGCTGAAAACAGACATTGCCGTTCCAGAAGGTCTGACCGGCTATTTCAATGATACAAATGCACAGGGAGACAACTGTGACGCAGCATATCTGATGACACGGGATTTCACATTAAACTCTGACGAGGATTTCATTGTAGTATACGGTGTTAATCATACTGCCACAGGTAAGGGCCAGTATTCCAATGCTGTACTCTATTCCAGACCAATGCTCAATGGCGTATGCAGTGTATATGATTCCCTGTTTACAGGAAGTGCAGCAGAGTATCTGGATGCAGACTGTGAGGATGCAGACATGTACTATGTTTATAACATGGCCCGCACACAGATGGATAATTATACTGCTCTTGTTGAATATTCAACAGGCAACGAAAAGGGAAAATATTACGGTGTTGACAACGGCAGTACCCTGCTTCTGGCGTTCCGTTCTTACCTTGATAAAACCGGAACAGGTGCATCCTATTATGAGATCGTCTATGACCGTGCGATCGTTTTCCATAAGAAATGATAAAGAATGATCAAAGTACAGGATATGTAGGAAGATAAAGAAGAATCCAGACTAGAGCGTGTTTGAAAAAGCCTTTCAAACAGGCTCTAGTACTCTATCCAGCCAGCAACTCTATACGATCAGTGCTGACAGTACAGTTGCTGGCTGGATAGAGTACTGGTTAAAAAAGAAAATAAAGGAGACAGATCGTGCAAAATCAGCTGGTATTTCAGGAAAAAAAGGAACGGGAACGACTGCAGATACAGGATCATCTGCTGTCTCAGGTGGAAAAACCTGCATTAGAGCATTTTTTTAGAGGAAAATCAGAACTTTCTGTTCTGGATATTGGCTGCAACGATGGAACCAGAACCTTTCACCGTTTCGCGGATGACAGGATTTCCAGGTTGATTGGTCTGGAATATAACCAGGATCTGGTGGAAAAAGCCCGTGGACAGTATAGGGATTCCAAATTTTCCTTTTATCAGATGGATGTGGAAGAAGAGTCATTTCCAGAAGAACTTCAGAAGCTGGCGGAGTGTTCGGGCGGAAAGAAATTTGATCTGATCTGTCTTTCGTTTGTATTAATGCATTTACACGACGGGGAGAAATTGCTTGGCACATTAGGAAAATTTCTGAAAAAGGACGGAGTTATTTTCATTACGGAAAGCAATGATAGTGCATCCAGGCTGGTTCCGGATGAAAAAGATCTGCTTGGACAGTTCCTGGATATTTTAAACAAGGATAAATATGCAGGGAGACGAGGCACTGGAGCGAAGGTTCCTGGCTGGCTGACGGATTGCGGATACAGTCGCATCAGGGTCTGGTGTGATGGGATTTTGGCAAAAAAAGGAGAGGCAGAACGGAAAGAGGCAATTTTTCAGACTTTTTTTTCCTATTTGCCCGAGGATGTGGAAATCCTGCTGACGGAAGAACCAGATAATAAAAAGTATCAGGCCTGGCAGAAATGGCTGAAGAAGAATTATGAAAAATTCCGTCAGCTGATCCTGAGTGAGGATTCGGAGATTATGATGGGAATGCAGATCTTATCCTGTGAAAAAGTGGGGGATGATACAGATGATTAAAAAATCCGGCAAAGAATTTTATCTATGTCCATTGGAAAAAGAAGATATAGAAGAAGTGTTGCTGCTTTGTGACCGGTGTGTAGGAAAAAATCTGTATCAGAAAGAGGAGCTTGCGCAGACCATTGGGAGCAAAGAGAGATGGTTTCTGCTGCTGAAGACTGCAGAGGGCGAACTTGCAGGATACATTTATTATTATATCACCAATGCAGGACAGATTGCGGAGGATTCCAGAATTTCCATAGAAAAGATCAGGCAGGCATGCGGGCAGACGTTGGAACATGTGGAGAAAATGCAGTCTGCAGGGAAAATACAACCTGTGGGGAAGATGCAGTCTGCGGGGAAAATGCTGCCTGCAGAGAAATTACAGCCTGTGGGGAAAATACAATCCGTAGGTGTAAAAGAAGCGTTTCGGGGGCAGGGACTGGCAGTTCATATGGTACAGTATGTCATGAATCAATTTTCGGAAAAAGGAATTGGGGAAGTATTCATTATCTGCTGGAATGCAGGAGGCAGGGTCCCCCTTGCGAAAACTCTTCAAAAATGCAGATTTATCCATCTTTCTTCTGCGAAAAAGATATGGTATGATAAAGAAGATCTTTTTTGCCCGTATTGTAAAGGGCGCTGCAAATGTGATGCAGAAGTTTATTTTAAGAAAGGAAATACAAATGAAAATCAGGCTTCTTCCTAAATTTATTCTTTCCCTTGGGGTGATGGGCGTCATTCTGACGATTGTGATCTCGCTTTTCAGCTATAATAGTTCCAAAACTTCGCTGGAAGATCTGTACGCCCAGAGGGTAATGACCAACAGCAATAGTATTGCAGATATGCTCCCGGTTTCAGATGTAAAGAAAATCATGGCTGAGGGCGGGGATAAGACAGAAGAATATTCGGAAATGGTTGATCTGTTTAACAAATTGAAAAAAGATGGCGGCGTTACCTATCTGTCCCTGGTTGTACCGGATGAGGACAGTGTCCATTTCTATATAGATGCCATGGTGGAAGAAATGGGAGATGATCCTGCGAATCAGATTGCTTACGGAAGTGATATTCTGTACACGGATGTTGCCAACCCGGATGACCCTTCTGATCTGAAAAAATATATTACTATATGGAATCAGTATCAGCAGAACAAAGGGGTGGACCGTCCCCTGGTGACGGACAACAGTTATGGATATAATTATACGGGTATTTCTGTAATTCTGGATGAGAATGGACAGGCAGTTGCTGAAATCCAGTATATTCTGGATATGAAGGATGTGAGAAATTATCTGAATACATTCCTTATCAAGATGCTGCTTATTTCTTTTCTGATTATTGGTCTGACCATGGCTGTTTATATTGTCTTTGTACGAAGGACAGTCACCAAGCCGATCGGCAGACTGGCTGATTTTACCCAGGAGATCACAGAGAGCGGCAAGTTTGAAAATCAGAGGATCACTATGAAAACAGGCGATGAAATCGAAGCGCTGAGTGATTCCTTTAACTTTATGATGGAAGAGCTTGAAAATTATATTGCCAATCTGTCAAAAGTGACTGCTGAGAAAGAGAGAATTGGTACAGAGCTGGATATTGCCAGAAATATTCAGGCATCCATGCTCCCCTGTATTTTCCCGGCTTTCCCAGAGCGAAAAGAATTTGATATTTATGCTACTATGACGCCTGCAAAAGAAGTGGGTGGTGACTTTTATGATTTCTTCATGGTGGATGAAACCCATCTGGCAATTGTTATGGCAGATGTTTCTGGAAAAGGGGTTCCGGCGGCGCTGTTTATGGTTATTGGAAAAACGCTTATTAAGGACCATACCACACCTGGAAGAGATTTGGGAGAAGTCTTTTCTATGGTGAATAATCTCCTTTGTGAGGCGAATAGTGAAGGCTTGTTTATAACTGCTTTTGAAGGTGTGCTGGATCTTGTGACGGGAGAATTCTGTTTTGTAAATGCAGGTCATGAAATGCCATTTATCTGTAAGGCTGGCAGCAGCTTTGAAGCCTATAAGATCAATCCGGCTTTTGTTCTTGCAGGATTTGAGGATATGAATTACCGGGCTGGCAGTATGACTCTGGATGTGGGAGATAAGGTCTTCCAGTACACAGATGGTGTGACAGAGGCAACGAATGGGGAAAACCAGCTTTATGGAATGGAGCGTCTGGAGCGTGTCCTGAACCGGGTAAAAGACAGAGCGCCATCGGAGATTTTGCATGAAGTAAAGCTGGATATTGATGCTTTTGTTGGTGAGGCACCCCAGTTTGATGATATTACCATGCTTTGCGTGGAATATAAGGCGAAAATGGATGTGAATGGAGAGAAAGCTATATAGAGTTTTTTCGGGCATTTACGCAATCACGGATCGTATTTACAATAAAAGGCTGCAACCGGGGAAAAAATATTTCCAGGGCTGCAGCCTTTTTTATACACTCCAGAGCTTTCTTCAGATATGCTCTGATTTAAAAGTCCGTGGATATGGAATTTATTTGGTACCGAAGATTCTGTCTCCTGCATCGCCAAGTCCAGGGCAGATATAAGCGTGATCGTTCAGCTCTCTGTCAAGATGACCTACATAGATCTGTACGTCCGGGTGAACCTCATGGAGACGTTTCAGACCTTCTGGAGCTGCGATAACAAACATACATTTAATACTCTTGCCGCCGTGCTGCTTGATATAGTTTACTGCAGCGATAGCAGATCCGCCTGTAGCGAGCATCGGGTCAACCATAACGATAAGACGCTGGTCAATCGGATCCGGAAGCTTGCAGTAATACTCGTGTGGCTCATGGGTCTCTGGATCACGGTAAAGTCCGATGTGGCCGATCTTTGCAGATGGAACTAAGGTAGTGATACCGTTAACCATACCAAGACCTGCACGAAGAACTGGAACAACAGCCAGCTTCTTGCCTGAGATCATAGGAGTCTGACAGGTCTCAATCGGAGTCTCGACCTCGACATCCTCAAGAGGAAGGTCACGAAGTGCTTCAAAACCCATAAGAACTGCGATCTCTTCGATAAGCTTACGAAATTCATTGGTTCCGGTCTCTTTGTTACGAAGAATGGAAATCTTATGCTGGATCAGCGGGTGGTCCATAATAAAAACATTTTCCATACCTGTAAAATCTGACATAATAAAAACCTCCGTTTTTTATAAATCCTCTATGGGAATACTGATAAAATATTACCGCACTTTCCATAGAAAGTCAATAATTGTAAAAAGCTGTCGTATCCTTTATACTATAGCAAGGTTGTTGCATGTAAACCATACTTGTAAATACAATCGGAACGGTTTTGTTTACAGTATAAGCTGCATTGGTATTTTCCATACTGATGCAAGGGAAAAGGAGGAGCTTTTATTTATGAAATTCAGAGTTGAAGGCATTTATGATGCCCGGAAGCTGGGAATTCCGCAGATGATGATTCTGGGACTCCAGCACATGTTTGCTATGTTTGGCGCCACTATTCTGGTTCCGATCCTGGTAAATAATTATTTCCACGGTGAAGGGTTATCCATTCAGGTAACACTTTTCTGCGCTGGATTTGGTACACTTTTATTCCATGTACTTACCAAGCTTAAAGTACCGGCATTCCTGGGTTCATCTTTTGCATTCCTTGGCGGCTTTGCTACAGTCGCAGAGCTTGATACCGGGATTTTTGCAAATATGTCTTATGGAGAGAAACTTCCATATGCATGCGGTGGTGTGTTTGTAGCAGGTCTTCTGTACCTGGTTCTTGCATTGATCGTGAAAGCAATCGGTGTAAAACGCGTTATGCGTTATCTGCCGCCAGTTGTTACCGGACCGATTATCATCTGTATCGGTCTTAGCCTGGCACCATCTGCTATCAGCAATGCTTCCCAGAACTGGATCCTTGCACTGATCGCACTTGGAACGGTTATTTTCTTTAATATCTGGGGAACCGGTATGTTCCGTATCATTCCGATCCTGCTTGGTATTGTGGTTTCTTATGTAGTTGCCCTGATTATGAATGCACTTGGCATGACAAACGCAGACGGAAGTGCTATTTTGAATTTTGCAGGTGTTGCAAGTGCACCGGTTGTTGGTTTCCCGAAATTCTTCATCTGCAAATTTAACATCACAGCCATTCTTGCAATGGCACCGATCGCAATTGCTTCCATGATGGAGCATATCGGTGATATTTCTGCTATTTCCGCAACGGTTGACCGTAATTTCATTGAGGATCCGGGACTTCACCGTACACTTCTTGGTGATGGACTTGCAACCTCCCTGTCTGCCCTGATCGGTGGACCGGCGAATACAACTTACGGTGAGAACACAAGCGTTCTTGCCCTGAGCCGTGTATACGATCCGAAGGTAATCCGTCTGGCGGCTATTTATGCAGTAATCCTCAGCTTTGTTCCGAAGATGGCAGAGGTGATCAGTTCCCTTCCATCTGCGATCATTGGTGGTATCAGCTTCATTCTTTATGGAATGATCTCTGCTGTCGGTGTCCGCAACGTAGTTGAGAACAAAGTAGACCTGACCCGTTCCCGTAACCTGGTGATCACAGCGGTTATCCTGGTATGCGGACTTGGTATTTCTGATGGCCTTACCTTTACAGTAGCAGGCACCAGCATCACTCTTACCGGTCTTGCACTTGCTGCGATTGTTGGAATCCTTCTGAATGCCGTTCTTCCTGGCAATGATTATGTATTTGAGAGCAGCAAAAAGGAAGAAATGGAAGACGATTGATTTTCATTCATGGTGATGTCTGCGCAAGCAGACATGTCCGTTTAGAATAACAAAAAGAACCCGCCTGGGGCTGGCAAATGTGTGATACATTTATCTGCCAGTTATCAGGCGGGTTCTTTTTGTTTGAAAAATCAGATCTCAGAAGCTTCCTCCTGTACCGCCGTGGCTGCTGTCGGAACCGCCGGTAGAAGAATTGTCGTCATCTTTGGGTTTGGCAGTTCTGGTAACTGTATGATACAGGAAAATATCATTGGACCGTGTGACATCTAAGCTTCCCTGGCGAACATAATCCACTGCGCTGTCCTTTGCCCGTACACTTTTCAGCTGGGCTCTCATACCCATGGTGCAAAGAAATGCAAGCAATAGTCCAATTCCAAGGGAAATGGGTATCCATATAGGGGAAAATGGTTCCCTGGGAAGTGTGGAAGCGTCAAAGGGTTCTCCGGTAGCTGCCTGTTCCAGGAAAAGCTGGCACTGGTCTGCATAGGTATCAAAGGCTCCGTAGAAATCCTCGTCTTTTAACAGAGGCTCTACCTGTTCTTTCAGATAATCAAGTCCATCCTGGTTAAAAACGGTCATACCATAGCCATGGGTGGTGATGTGCCATTGGCGGTCACCGATGCTGACCATGAAAAGGATACCGTCGTGATTATCGCCTGTTCCGTATCCATTTTCATCAAAGAATACGTCGGTAAATTTGTTCATTTCCATACCATTTATGGACTGGACTGTGGCAACTGCCACATCAAAATCATAATCGGCACTGACAGATTCCAGCTTATCCAGAAGCTGGGACTCTTCGTCTGAGGAGAGAAGATCCGCCTCGTCTAAGACAAAGGAAAAGTCAGACTCTGAAGAAGTATTGGAGCCTGTGAAGCTGTTAGTATTTGCGGCCTGTACCGCGAGGGGCTGGAAAACCGGAAGATTTCCGGCAGCTGGCAATGCCGCGCCGAAAAGACTTCCAACTCCAAGGGCTGCAGCCAGGATAATTCCAAAGGTTTGTTTTTTCATGGCATGCTCCTCCTTAACCAAACGTGTGAACCAGCCATGCAATGGCATAGGCAGCGACAGAAAAGCCAGCGGTAAGTCCCAGGAACCACTTGGTAAAAATACCTTTATCAACCGGCAGATTTCCTACGAATTTACCTGTCTGGCCATTCATGCCGAACAGGTAGTGATTGCCCTTCCAGGTGGTGGAAAGAAGCCATACCGGGAAAAGAGCATAGTGGGTCTTGCCGCCTTTCAGCTGAATACGGGTATCCTCAGGGGTAACGGTGTCATAACCGATCACAGTGTCGCGGAAAGCGTCTTCTGCGGCTTTTTTCACACGCTGGTTGGCGCGCTCTGCACATTCCTCTGCGGATACGTCATACTTGTCGGCAACGTAGCCTGCCAGATAAGGGGTAGCGAAGTCTACAGCATCAGAGATCACGTAAGGCTCCAGGGATTCTGTCAGATCGTTATCAATCTTGGAAGAGCCATCTACCGGAATCTGGTCGAACCCAATGTTTCCAGCACGGAAAACGGAGTAATGACTGGTTTCCGTATAATCATATTCGCTGTCGCTCCAAAAACGGGTCTTGGTAGCATGATAGCGGATATCGGCAGAGGCATCTGTATCAAAAAGCCAGAATGGCACATAGACTCCCTTGATCTCGTCGATGTGGTTTTCTTTTTTAAAGACTTTGGGGAGAAGGAGCTTGCCGTGAAGATGCTTGCTAAGACCTTCTTTTGCTGCCTTTTTGTCCAGCTTAAACGGGATGATAAAGTCTGGACGCAAATCACCGGAAAATTTACCGGACATGACTACCGGATTGCCGCAGAAGGGACAGGCAGAGGCACCAGTACTTTCGTCTGCGACAATCTCACCACCGCAGGACTGGCATATGTAAACGGACATTTTGTCAGTTTCTTCATTCTTCCAGTCTGTAGTGGATGCACTTTCCCAGTTCATATCATCAGTCTGCTGGCCGGCAGCGGCTTCATTGAATTCTTTTACTGTTTCCATATCGAATTCCGTGTCACAGTAAGGACATTTCATTTTCTGGAGTTTGCTGTTGAACTCAATGGCACCTCCGCAGCAGGGGCATTTATATTCAAGTAAGTCAGACATAGTTCATCTCCTTTCGGAAAATTGGTTCTGATTCAGTTATTATGCTTTGTTTTACTGGATATCGTTCTCGTTAAAAGGATCGCCGCAGTTCGGGCAGAATTTAGGTGGATTGGTAGGATCCTCCGGCTCCCAGCCACACTTATCACAGCGGAAACGAGGCTTCATAGCGGGTTTTGGAGAACCGCAGTTGGTGCAGAATTTACCTGTATTTACGGCACCACAGGAGCAGGTCCAGCTTGCACTTGCCGAAGAAGCCTGAGGCTTTTTCGCGCCGCATTCCGGGCAGAAATTGCCAGATACAACAGCACCACAGGAGCACTTCCACTGATCAGGTGCTGGCTGTCCGGAAGAAGGGGCAGAAGAAGCCTGTGCAGGCTGCATGGTCTGTCCTGCCATCTGCTGAGGCTGTGCTGCCTGCTGCTGTCCCATGGCATAAAGATTCTGTGCGTTAAATCCTCCGGCCATATTTGCCATATTCATTCCCATGAAGCCCGCCATTGCGCCTCCGGCATTGCCAGCAGCTGTTTTCATAGCTTCTGCCTGTGCACCTGCAAGAGTGGCAGCTGCCATGGAAGGATTACGGAGCATAGCTGTACGCTGCGCTTCTTTGATCATCTGTGCGTCTTCCTCAGGAAGAGTGATCGGATTCATGGCAACGGATACGATCACAAGACCACGCAGCTGGCTCCATTTCTGGGTGAGAGCCTGGTTCATGGCGTCGCAAAGCTCCATCGCGTGTGCAGGAAGTGCACTTGGGCGGATTCCCTGCTGGGAAATATTTGCAAATGCCGGCTGCAGAGCTGAAATAAATTCTGTTTTCAGCTGGCCTTCGATCTGTTCCCTGTCGTACTGCTGCTCAAAATTTCCGCACACATTGGAATAAAAGAGAAGCGGGTCTGCGATACGGTAGGAGTAGACACCACTGCAGCGGACGGAAACGTCAATGTCCAGACCGATATTCTGGTCAACTACACGGAACGGAATTGGATTAGGAGTTCCGAATTTATTGTCTACCAGCTCTTTGGTGTTGAAATAGTAAACACGCTGGTCTTTGCCGGTATCACCACCGAAGGTGAATCGTTTGCCAATGGTATGGAAGGTGTTCAGAATGGCATCGCCCAGATTCCCGGAAAAAATACTGGGCTCTGTGGATGCGTCGTAGGTATATTCGCCTGGCTCTGCGCAGATATCAACGATCTTGCCCTGCTCCACGATCATCATACACTGTCCGTCTGCCACAGCGATTCCGGAACCACTGGTGATGACGTTGTCACTTCCCTTAGTGTTGGAAGAACGCTTGGAGGTGCGCTTCTGGCCTTTTACTGCCAGAACATCATTGTCAATGGAATCACAGTAGAAGAATTCTTTCCACTGATCTGCAAGTGTACCACCTGCTGCACCAAGTGCTGCTTTAATAAGTCCCATAGTTGTAACTCCTTTCTTTTTAACAGCCATTGTCTGTTTTTTTTGCCTCATTATTTATAGTTAAATTTTATCTGATTTTATATAGAAAAACAAGTTACATGTGTAAAAAGACAGGTTTTCGTGATAAAAAGACATTATTTTTATGAAATGGTAATAAGAAATCCGCAGTATATGAATAGTCTGTGCATGATTCATAATACTACGGATTTCTATATGGTAGGAATGAAACTAGGGTTAAAGTATCTGGTTCATTTATATTTTCTGGTTCGTCTGGTTATTCTTCGGAATCTGAAGCGTCAGAGCCTGCACTACTGTCGGAACTGGTCTGGCTGTCAAGATTCTGGTAATACCAGGAGGAGGTGATGGAATCATTGTCCTCCACGTAATTTCCATTGGAATCCATCATATTTCCATCAGAGTCAAACGTGACATCCATCAGATCGGTCTTGGTGGAAGGCATGACGTTCATGGACATGATCTCATCATATTTGGTCTGGAGATTCTCCAGGGAAAATTCATCGCCGATGGAATCGCGGACGCTGTGTACAGAAGCAAGTGCGTCTGTATAATCGGAAAGCTTATATGGCGCATATTCCTGGTTATCATAGCTGTAATGCATTACAAGTGGTGTCATTGATGCATTCTGAACCTGGACGGTAGTCTGATCACCTTCTACAGTCTTCTGGATGGTGAAGGCTGCCATTCCCCCAAGGAGCTGTTTCAAAGTCTCCTGCCCGGTGACGAAATTGCCAAGTGAGTAGTAGATCAGCATATTGTGACCGGAATCATCAGTGAGATAACCATAAGGCTGAAGCACATTGGGATTAGTGCCAAGCACCACATCAACGCCCTGTTCCATAAGGAAATTTGCCCATTCTTTCTCATACTCGGTAGGCATTGGCTCTTCGGTCTTGCCCCAGTTTGCACAGAAGATCACGCAGTCAGCAGAGGATTTGGCCTGTTTCACCGCTGCGGCAACATCTGTGGTGTTAAACGTATCGATCATGGAACCTTTGGAAGATGCTGTAGCACTGGAAGTAGTGGTTCCGCCTGTGCTGTCAGAAGCAACGGCAGAATCCTCTGTGCCGTCTTCTGAACTGTCTGAAGAACTGTCAGTCTGGCTGCCATATGCAGGGAAAGTATAGTTAAGAATCGCAATCTTGATTCCGTTTATTTCGACAATCTTCGGGGCATCGGTACCGGTCTGGCTTTCGTGGATACCTGCCAGAGTTACATCTGGATGGCTGGTTTTCCAATAATTTAAAGTTTCTGTGATCATGGAAGCGCCATTGTCATCGATAAGAGATGTAGCAGAGGTAACCACATTGAATCCGGCATTTACCAGGGCATCCCCGATCTCAGTGGGGGTAGCATATGGAGCCGTACCGCTGACTGCGTTATGGTCTGCAGTAAATGGTGTCTCCTGATTCACGATGGCAACATCTGCCGCCTGTATGTCTGCTTTCAGATTGGTATAAACGCTGTCGTAATTCCATGCGCCGGTATCAGACTGGCCGGAAGCAAGAAGACTTGGCTGTACAAGATTGTCGCCGACTGCAAGAACTGTGGCGGTAGTGACTTCCGGCGCACTGACGGCTGCTTCTTCCTCCTTCTGCTTCTGGGCATCGGCCGCCTTCTTTGCCTGGGCGGCGGGCTGTCGGATCATAGCGTAGTCCATCTGGTTAAAGACCAGGCATAAGACGATCAGAACCGCGATGGATACCAGGAAACTGGTTCTCGAATTCAGACGTTCTTTATAATTTAATGGAAGATTATCTCGTTTTTTCATGGCTTTTTCCTTTATGAATAGTTATAATCATTTTTATTTCATTATAGCAAATTATTGTGAGCAAAGAAAGAAGTTATTACAAAAATCTTACAATTTTTCGTTGATATATTTTTGCAAAACCGGAAACTGTACGGGACCAATTGCCAGAACCTGCCTGTGAAAATCTTTCAGACTGAAGTCCTGGCCAAGAAGTGACTGCTGTTCTTCTCTTAAGTCCAGGAAATTCAGATAGCCTGCATAGTATTTCAGGTAGTTGGCCGGTGTTTCTGTGATATACCGGTAAATTTCAGCCGTAACAGAGGCATCACGGATTCCGAAAAGACCGAGAAACCTGGCTGCCTGGGAGGGAGTCCAGCCCCGGTAATGGATTCCAACATCCAGAAGGGAATAAATACATAGGTTGACGCTGCGGTTCAGCCAGGCCAGGCGGGTGTAGGCTGCTGCTTCCTGGGGAGAAAGCGACGGGTCGGATGCAGTGGTGCCTGTTTTGGTGTTTGAAGAGAGAAACTCTGCTGCGTAATCGTAGGCATAGCTTTCCACGTAAGTTGCCCAACCCTCCACATAGCCACTGTAATCAATGAGATAGCGGATGTGGGACGGATTCTGGCGCCCGAAATAAACGGTCTGGTAAAGATGGCCGGGAAATCCTTCGTGGGAAAGAGTGGTAAAAAGCTCCAGATTGGAAACCGGTCTGCCTTGATTGATATAAATGACATTCGGGGTTCCTGTATCCATAGGCGGTGTCAGGTAAAAAGCAGGGCTGAGAAATTCTTCCATAGATTTATGTACGGACCGGATTTCGAAATCGACAGAAGATATGGTGGGGAAATCCTGCTGAATGTTCTGCTCCAGGGTTTTCATGATCTGTACCGGTTCCATGTCTGGCAGATCCGTTTTCTGCTCAAGATAGGAAAGGAGCTTCGGATATTTTTTTAAAAGGGAAGAAATTTCGTCAGAGTCCGCCAAAAGCTGCTGGGTAAGACGCTTTTCCAGCTTTTCTACCGGCTGATAGATTCCTACCTGGCTTTGGAGCAGATACTGGTAATATTCTTTTCCCCCGGAAAAATCTGCAAGTCCGCCGGTGTTCCTGCCAGTACCCCGGAGCTGCTCAAGGCCGTCTATAAGCTTCTGGTAAGCAGGAAGGACTTTTTCACGGAGAATCTGTTTATGTGTGCGGATCAGCTGCTCCTGATCCCTGGAAGAGAGGTGCCCGTAGTCTTTTAGCTTCTGGGAAAAGATTTCCTGCATATAGTTGGAATCCGGATCCTGGATAAAGGCGCGGCATTGTGCCTGGATGCGGTCCAGGGTTTCGTCATACATGAAAAGGCCTGCGGCGGACTTTTTTTGCTCAAATTCAAGAATACTCTGGAAATACTCTCCGGTGCTGCACAAAAGATTCAGGTAATCTGTAATGTCCTGGTTGTCGTAGAACGCATACTCAGCCAGAAGAACGGGAAGCTGCGCCTGAATGCCGAGACTTGGGCCAAGGGGCTCTTCCAGAAGGTAGTTGTCTCCAAGGGAAGCTTCGGTGTGATAGTAAAGAAGCAGCAGATCAAGGGTCAGCCGGTTGCTGGCAGAAAGCTTTTGGGTGCAAAAGGTCTTCAGTTTTTCCTCGTATTTCTGGCAGGCAGCAGTAGTTTTCTGATTGTCTGTGCTTATGGTGCCAAGAGCAGCGCGTGGACGGGAAATTCCCTGTTTTTCCGGATAAGCAAGAGAATAGTGGAGATTCAGGGCATTTCCAGAAACCTCTTTTTCAAACAGGGTCTCCGTGAATTTTTCAAAACGGGCATTTTCGGAAAAGACATGCGAGGAAAGCCAGGAGGCCGAAAAATACAGGATAAGGAAAACCGGCAGGAGGAAACGTATGGCTTTAGGACCTGTTGCTGGGTGAAGCGTTTTGGACTTGATCTTGGCTATAAAAGACTGAAAAATGGAATGCTTTCTGGGATTAGAGGCGGTAAATCTGGTAGTGTCAGGCATAAAGCTGCCTCCGGAAGCGGGGGATTTCTACTATATTATTGAGAATTTCAGTAGAGTATGCAGGAAATTTGGTTCCATGGTTTTGCGAGTGTGAGGATTGTGTGTACATGCCTGTGGGAATTGTTAAAAATACGCGCGGATTCATGTTGAGGTTTGTTTGATTTTACATAAAAGGAAGAGTTTGAGAAGAGACCTGAAAAATTGACGGTGAAATTTTACTGTGATATTATACACAACTGTTACATACAGTTAATAAAAATGTAATATTTGCAAAGCGGATGGAGCATGCAGATGGTAGAAGTGCTTTTTAAAGAGGACTTGAAAATAAATTTGAGAGGTGTTATGAATGCTGAAAAATAAAGGAAAGAATCTGATCAGTAAGGTAATATTATGCGCAGCTATCTGTGCGCAGGTGGTAGTTCCCCAGACTGTTTTCGGAGCAACGAAGAAGGCTGTGGAAAAAGCAGGGGAGGCGTTTGTGGCGGCTCTGGAGGAAGAAGCAGACACAGAGGTGATTGCAGGAACTGAAAATGAAGTAAAAAATGAAAAGAAAGATGCAGAAGAAAACAAAAATACTGCCGGGACAGAGAATAAAAATGGAGAAGCCTCTGACATGGAGAACACAAGTGATCCTAGTGAGAGCGATCGTGATGAGACTGTAATGTCAGAAGAAGAGCTTCGCCAGCAGATCGTGGACTTTGCCTTGCAGTTCGAAGGAAATCCATATGTCTATGGTGGGACGAGCCTGACAAATGGTGCGGACTGTTCCGGATTTGTGATGTCTGTATTTGCGCAGTTTGGATATTCGCTGCCGCGGGTTGCAGCAGATCAGTACTACCAGTCTGTGAAAAAGAATGTGGCAGACCTGGAACCGGGAGATCTGGTATTTTATGGAAGCGGAATCAGTCATGTAGCCTTGTACATTGGAAATGGACAGATCATTCATGCCAGTACATCTGCATCGGGAATCAAGATTTCCAATTATGATTATGAAACTCCGGCTGGGGTAGGAACTTATATTGAAGCAGATGGGTTTTATAGTGAGTAAAAAAGAAGGACAGGAAGAATAAGTTGTTTATATTTTGCAGGATATTGTAAATACGATATTTTGCATGCCAGAATGTCGAAAAATGTTGAAATTAGCAGATTGCACAAAGAGTTTTTGAAAATGTGGATAGGTGAATAAGAGTGGTAAAAGTTTTCCACTTTTTGAAATATGAAAAAACCTTGAAAAATCAAGTTATGCACAAAGTTATCCACATTATCCACATGGAAAAGCATGTGGATGAGTTGATTTACATAATGGAGAGAGAAACAAATGTTTTGGCTATTGTTATGAAAATGGAAAAAACGACAAAAATCGGCAAAAAGGTATTGACTTTTTTGAAATCAAAATATTGAAGAATATTCACGGAAAATATCACAATTTGGATTGTAAAAAGAGAATTTTCTGACAATACGGGACGCGAGAGAAGGGGCATGGTGCCGCCGGACAAGTGCTGCGTTTTGTGATTTCTTTCGCGCGCTTATTTGCACTCTCGCTGGCAAACTCGCCTTTCGGGCTCAGACAGTGCCAGCAAGAGCGCAGCTAGCGCGAAAGAAATCACAAAGCCTCGCAATTTGTCCGGCAGCACCATGCCCCTTCTCTCGCTGGTTGTGGTAGTGGGAAATTTGTTATGGCGGACGTGGGCGCTTCGCTGCACTGAGTGATGGGAGGCGTGGGTACGGATATCTTGATCGTTATTGGATAAGATCGTGGAAATAAAGAAAGAGAAAGAATTAAGAATAACAGTGTAAGCCTTATGTAAATATCTTGTTATACTTACTATTTATAGTATAGGCGTGAATACTGTGTATTCAAGTTGGGAGTTGCATTAAAAGATGTAAAAAAGATGTTAGAAAGTTATTTGGAGATATGTACAAGAACCTTCAAACCCGCATAAACACTGGATTTTCACGCACAAAAAAACACCGTCCCCGCGGCAATCGCTTTGTCCGCAAAAACAGTGCTTTCAGTGCGCCTTCAGGGGTTCGAACCCTGGACACCCTGATTAAGAGTCAGGTGCTCTACCAACTGAGCTAAAGGCGCTTTTCTTATTTCGTTGATTTGTTACTCCCTCAACGCAAGATGTATTATATATCAGGTGCGCACCAAAAGTCAATAGGAATTTTATAATTTTTTTAAATTTTTTCGAAAACTTTTACGATTGTGCTCGTAGAGAGGAATTTTGCTATTTTGTGTGCCTGGGGTGTGGCCTTTACACACAAAATAGCAATCCTTCAACTGTGTATTACAGCAATCCCAGTAAATCCTCCCGGCTCATGCTGCCAAGCTGTCCCATATCGCCGCTAATAATCTGTTCAGCCAGGTCCTGTTTGGCCGCTTGCAGCTTCTGGATTTTTTCCTCGATGGTATTTCTGGCGATGAGCTTGTACACGGTGACCTTCTTCGTCTGGCCGATGCGGTGGGCACGGTCAGTAGCCTGGTTCTGCACAGCTTGATTCCACCAGGGGTCATAGTGGATGACTACATCCGCACCGGTAAGATTCAGTCCTACACCTCCGGCTTTCAGGGAAATCAGAAATACAGGGATGGTTCCGGCGTTAAATTGTTTCACCAGCTCCTGGCGGGTCTGTTTGGAAGTTTCTCCTGTGATAATAAAATATGGAAGGTTTTCCTTCTCCAGAAGCTCCTGCAAAATAGCAAGCATGGAGGTAAACTGGGAAAATAAAAGCATCCGGTGACCACCGTCGATGGCACTCTGGATCAGCTGCATACAGCTTTCGGCTTTGGCAGATTCTCCACGATAATTTTCAAAGCAAAGAGAAGGAGAGCAGCAGATCTGCCGAAGCTTGGTAAGTTCGGCCAGTATCTGCAATTTACTTTTGTTAAATTCCCCCGCATCCTGCTGGGCAATTTTTTCTTTCATATGTGCAACCTGGGCATCATATAACTTTTGCTGGGCATCCTCAAATTTTACATAACGGACTTCTTCCAGCTTTTCCGGAAGATCTTTCAGCACATCTTCTTTGAGACGGCGCAGAACAAAAGGAGAAACCATTTTCTGCAGCCGGGTCATGGCTTCCTGATCCTCATTTTTTACAATTGGAGTCTCGAATTCCTTTTTAAAGGTATCGTAGCCATAAAGGAAGCCTGGCATGAGATAATCGAAAATACTCCAAAGCTCGCTAAGCCGGTTCTCGATCGGTGTACCGGTAAGGGCATAACGGGTCTGGCTGTGAATAACCTTAACGGATTTGGCAGCAGCAGTTGTATGATTCTTAATGTACTGTGCTTCGTCAATGATCTGGTATAAAAATTCGATATTTTCATACTGGTCAATATCTCTTTTTAAAAGGTCGTAAGAGGTAACCAGCACATCGGAGTCTGTGTATGCCTGAAGTTTCATCTGGCGCTCAAACTGACTTCCGGTAATTAAAGAAACTTTTAGTTCCGGGGCAAATCTGGCAAGTTCTTCTCCCCAGTTGAAAACAAGGGCGGCAGGAGCTACTACCAGTGAAGTACCGGTTTTGCCTTCCTGTTTGGCTGCAAGGAGAACTGCGATCACCTGCAATGTTTTTCCAAGTCCCATGTCGTCAGCAAGAATGCCGCCAAATCTCCATGCCTCCAGGGTACGCAGCCATTTGTAACCGTTTTTCTGGTATTTTCGCATAATTTTGGAAAGGCTTTCCGGCTCTTCGAAATCCGCGTCGTTGATGGTCTTGAAGCTTTTGACTATTTCACGGAAATGGCGGTCACGGTTGGCGTATATGTTTTCGTTACTTTCCAGCATCTGATCCAGATATAAGGTGCGGTATGCAGGAATGTGCATTTTTCCCTTGACAAATTCCCGTGGAGTGAGATGAAGGGTTTTCATCAGATCTGCCAGTGATTGCAGATCCTGTTCCTGAAGATTGACAAATTCGCCACTTTTCAGCCGGTAATATTTTTTCTTTAGCTGATAGCTCTTCAGAATGTCAAGAAGCTCCTGAAGGGAAATATCGTCTGTGGAAATATCCAGATCCAGAAGTCCGCCGGACAGGGACACGCCCACGGCGACCTTTACGGTTTTTAAAGTATGGTGGTTGCGGAAACGGTTTGTACAGCGCACTTCCCCAAGCTCCATAAGAGCCTCTGTTCCGTAGGCCATTAGCTGATAGATCAGGTTTTCATCCTGGTTGCAATGAAACTCATCAAGGTCAGGATTATAATAAGGCAGCCATTGTTCCACCTGATGGAGAATATTTTTTTCCAGTGAGAAATCCCGGAAGTGTTCCTCCATTTGGTGCTTCCCGGGGAAATAGAGCTTTCCTACAGAAAATTCCCTTTTTCCATAGAATGCACTTATTTTACAGGTAGCATTGTCATTTTCCATATCCAGATAGAAGACGAAACGAACCTCCGGAGTCAGATATCGTCTGAATTTCTCCGGATTTTCTTCTGTAATATCGGCTACTTCCTGAAGCTGGGGCAGCACATTGTGGTAAAAGTTGGACAAGGTGTTTCGTCCCATCTGGAAATGGAACTGTCCGCTCCGGGAAAGCTCCGTAAGGGGACGTACTTTTTCCATAAAGTCTGGTTCGGTTCTGCAAAAGTAGTTGTCCTGGATAAAATAAGCAAAATCCATACCCTGGAAAAGCTCTGGCAGGGTACCGCTTACGGTGACTCCGTCGAATTGCTGCTTTCCTTTGGAGGCATCCTGGATGTGTATGGAAACCTGTGGATTACCAATGCTGCAGTGGAGCTGGGCTTTTTTTCGTGTGGCATCGGCAGATTTGTCTTCAAAATCAATTTTCCCGTCACCCATATTTTCATAAAAGCTGTCAATCCGCCAGCCAAAAAGCTCCAGGGAACTGCCTACGTCAAATTTTTTTGGTAAATAAATGCCGGAATTCTGGATGTTTTCCACGAAGCGCTTTTCCTCACGTGCAATCTGGTCAATGAAGCGGATCCATTTGCGGCTTTCTTCTGTGAAATCCTGCATTTTGTGACTAAGCTTGGTGGAAGTTCCGTATTGGACAGTTTCTCCATCATGTACCTGGCGGCAGAAGCTGCCTAAATTTTTTACCACAAACATTTTATCCGTTCCAACCTTAAAGGAAACGGACAGCTTTTTTCCTTTTTGCGTCAGTCTTGGAACCAGAGTCACATTTGGGGAGGTGGATTCTGACTGCTCTTTCTGGAGATTTTTCAGGTGGCTTTTGCGGTAAGCATTCAACAGATAATCTCCGTTCATGTCTGTGGCATCAGAAAGATTGTTCTGCTTCAGGTAATCCCGGAGATAAAAAGCAAGGGCTGCAGTATACTGACATTGGGGATTGTTCGAGAACCAGCCCCAGTATTTCCGGCTGCATTCCGGGCAGAAGCATCTTGCCTCTTCAATTTTATTGTGGGAAAAGAGAAAATGAGTATTGAAGCTTCTTCCGGCTGCGTCAAATTCGGCCTCGATCTGGCCCAGGCTTTCACCGGTGAGGTGGTCATAGCCGCTGGAGAGGTCAGTGATGTGTATTTTATTCTGGTGATAGATGGCTTCGCCTTTTTTTCGTTCTTTGGAGGGAAGCTCCAGGGAGTTAAAAATTTTATTACCGTCGAAGTATTTATAAGACTCCAGTTTCTGCAGACTTTCTTCCATAAGGGAGAAGTCTTCGGAGTCCTCTACGTCCTGAGAGCCGCCAAGAAGCTGGTAGGAGTCGTCTGGATTTTGTTCCTTTGGTAATTCCTGGGAAGGGTGTTCCTTTTGGAAACTGTATTCTGTAGTATTCGGCTCTGTTTTGGCCTTTTTTTGACGTTGTCTTAGTTCATCAAATTCCATACGACTTTTTCTCCTGTTGTATTTCAAAATCGTTTTTTTGTTTTGCGTTTCTTGGTTTCTCTGGGATTCCTGAATTTTCTGAAATTTAGAGCCTGTTCGAAAAAGGCTCTAGTCTTTTTTCTCCTTTTTCTCTTTTGGAAACATGTTGTCCAGCGTTTTCGACAGCTCGTTGGCATGTTTTCTGATGCCGGAAAAGTGGCTGCCCATATTTTTGTGTTCATAGCTGAACTGGGCGGCATATTTCTGCAGGGGACTGGTTCGCTTCATAATAAAATCTCCTGGGAAAAGAGTTCTTTCATTATAATATGATGTCAGTGTCAAATAGTCACAGAAAATCCCGGATACGCACAACGCTGTTTCTTGTACACCGTACAAAAAAGTCCATTTTTCATGTATTTATCTGCGGATAATCATCTTACAAATAGGATTCCCTATAGAAGAAAATTTCTCTTCATATTCTGTCATTACATTTCCCACCATCATTTCTTCATTATGGTGCAGGTCGAAGGTGTGGGCGTCCAGCTTCCAGCCGGCCTCTGGTACTTCTTCCAGGGAAAAGTCAAACAGGCCACGGTTGTCGGTTTTGAATTCGATGGTGCCGTCTTCTTTCAGAATTTTGTCATAGCGGGCAAGAAATTCCCGGGAGGTGAGGCGGCGGGAAGCGTGGCGGGCTTTGGGCCATGGATCGGAAAAGTTGAGATAGATTTTGGAAACCTCGTCTTTTTCGAAAACCTCTGGGAGAAGGCGTGCATCCATGCGCATGAATTTCAGATTGGAAAGCTCCTGTCCTTCTTCTGCAAGTGCTTCCTTTTTCTGGATGGCACGAAGAAGCACGCTGTCATACATTTCGATTCCGATATAATTAATTTCCGGGTGTATTCTTGCCATATCCATAAGGAAGCGGCCTTTTCCCATGCCGACTTCCAGGTGGATGGGCTGGTCTTGCGGGAAAACTTTGTCCCAGTGTCCTTTATTCTCCTGTGGATTCTGGATCACGTAGATACTTTCTTCAATTGCGTCTTTGGCGCCTGGTATATTTCTAAGTCGCATAAATTCAAATTCCTCCTGTTGAAATTACATCTTATATAAAAATGGTAAGATGCCAGGGGCAAAAGTTCGGAAAAAGGTTCGTGACTGCACCATAAAATTTTTTACTTTTGCCCCTGGTGCTCCATCCAGCCGGTAATTGTACTTTCAGTGCAAAAACAAGCGGTGCTGAAAATACGGTTACTGGCCGGATGGAGTACTGGCATCATGGTAACGGATAGAGTTAACTTCCCAAATAAGCTGCATAAATTATATATCCAGTTTAATATACATGATTTCCTGTTTTTTCGCAATAATATTGATATCCAAGCCTGCAAAGGAGGAGTTTTTGGCACATGCTTTAGAAAGACTGACTATGACTGAAATTGAACGGGCGCGAAATGGCCGCTGAAAGCTTTATTGGAATGAGAAATCCGGTAAAACGGCGAATTCTGGCAAAATACACAAAAACAGAGAAAAAAAGGTGTTTTTTCCTATTATATTGAATACACGTACCTTTTATAAGATTTTGATATGGTTGATTTTGAAAAGATTGTTAATTTTTAGTCACATTATCTGGAATTGTAGTGTTTTTTTGTGAAAATTTTAGGCAAACTTTGACTGGCATTTTGCGTGAAATGGGTGTATCATACTTAAAAATTGAAAAGGAGGGGAAAAATGGAACAGATAATCGGTAAGTTATCCGAGATAGAGACCACTGCAGAGAGCATTATGAAGGATGCCATGCAGCAGAAGAAAGCTCTTTCAGCCGAGATGGAAAGGCAGTCTAAGGAATTTGACACCCAGCTGGAGAAACAGACCGAAGAGCAGATTCAGGAAATTCGCCGTAATCTTGAAGGTGAGAAGGATAAGCGCTTGTCTTCCCTGCGTGAAGATACACAGGCATCTTTGAGTCAGCTTGACGCGTACTATGCTAAGAATCACGAACGCCTTTCCAGAGAAATTTTTGAAAAGATCATTCAGGAGGAAGTGATGTAATGGGAAGCGTTCTTTCCTACAGCGGAGTTTCCACGAAAATACGCGCTATGAGCAGCCATCTGGTGACAGATGAGCAGCTTCAGGAAATTGTCCGTTTTTCGGACGTTCCACAGGTAGTTTCCTATTTGAAGAAAACGCCGGAATATGCGAAGAAATGGTCTGATCTTGATGAGAATAATCTTCATCGAGGAGAGATCGAGAAGCTTCTGAAGAAATCTATTTTCGGAAATTTCTCCCGTATTTACAATTTTGCAAATAAAGAACAGCGCAAATTTCTGGCACTTTATTCCAAGCGCTACGAAATCCGTGTTCTGAAAGAGATTCTTACGAACCTCTTTGATCACAGAAGCACTGATCCTGTGGATATGAGTCCTTACCGTGACTTTTTCCTGCATCATTCCAAGCTGGACATTGACAGGCTGGCTGGTGCCGGAAATATGGATGAATTCATGACAGCCCTGAAGGGAAATGAATTCTACGCTCCACTTCAGAGCGTATATGAGAACGGCAATGGGCATTTATTTGACTATGGAATGGCTCTTGATCTTTATTATTTCAATCAGATCTGGGCTGTCCGCAAAAAGTTATTCAAGGGAAAAGATCTGGACGAGATCACCAAGGCGTATGGCGAGAAATTTGATATGCTGAATCTGCAGTTCATCTTAAGATCCAAGCGTTATTACAAAATGGAGCCGGCAGCCATCTACGCACAGCTGATTCCCGTGAATTATAAACTAAAGAAAGAAGAAATCACAGCTATGGTGGAAGCTACCAGCAGCGAAGAAGGGGAGCAGATTTTTGCCCGTACCTGGTACGGCCGGAAATATCAGCAGCTGAACCTGATTTCCATGGAAGAGCTTTACAACAATCTGCTGCGGACCGTACTGGAGAAGGAAGCCCGCAAGGATCCCTATTCAGTAGCTGTTTTGTATTCTTATCTTTATCACAAGGAACATGAGGTAAACCGTCTGACCATCGCACTGGAGTGCGTCCGCTACCAGGTAGATCCAGACGAGGCAATGCGTTATGTTCACAACAATTAGTAACCCGGAGGTAGCAATGTGATTGAAAAAATGAAATTTGTCAGCATTACCGGGCCTAAGGAGGATATCGACAGAGTAGTAAATACTTATCTTTGCCGATATGAGATTCATCTGGAGAATGCTCTTACAGAGCTTACTGATGTGAAGAATCTCTCCCCTTACCTTGAGATCAATCCGTACAAAGAGGCTCTTAGCACTGTTGGAAGTCTCTATGAAGAGGTTGAGAACCCGGAGCAGGTTTCTGCGAAGAAACTGCCAATCGAAAAAGCTCTCTCTAATGTACAGCAGATCAAAGAAGAGACCGATGTCCTTAACAAGACACGCCAGGAGCTGGAGGAGAAGCGTGATTCCCTTGCAGAATCCGTCCGTATCATTTATCCGTTCCGAAATGTAAACTTTGATGTGCAGTCCATCCTGAAAATGCGTTATATTCATTATCGTTTTGGAAGGATTGAGAAAGGTTATTTCGAGAAGTTTAAAACTTACATTTATGATAATCTGGATACGATTTTCATTAAATGTGATGAAGACGACCGTTATATCTGGGGAATTTACTTCGTTCCCGTTCATGAAGCACAGCGGATCCATGCCGTATATTCTGCTATGCACTTTGAAAAGATTTATGTCCCGGATCAGTATGATGGAACTGCCAAGGATGCTTATACAGCACTGGAAGCAGAGTACAAAAAGGTGATTGCTGACCTGGATGCAAACAAAGCGGCAAGAAAAGCTTTCTTTAAGAAATATGCGTCAGACCTTGCTTCTGCGAAGCTGACACTTTCCCAGTTCTCACGGAACTTTGATATCCGTAAGCTAGCAGCTTGCACACATGGCGATAATAAGTCAGAGGATGTGTCTGCTGATTATAAGCCGAAGGAACCGTTTTATATTCTTTGCGGCTGGATGACAGAGAAAGATGCCAAGGCTTTCCAGAATGATATTTCCGGAGATGCCCGTATTTTCTGTCTGATCGAGGAAGAGCAGCATGAGGAGGCACACAAGACACCGCCTACCAAGCTGAAGAATCCTAAGCTTTTCAAGCCATTCGAAATGTACACCAAAATGTATGGCCTTCCTGCTTATGGGGAGATGGATCCGACCTGGTTTATCGCCCTTACTTATTCCTTTATTTTCGGAGCTATGTTCGGAGATGCAGGACAGGGACTGGTTTTACTTATTGGCGGATTCCTTCTTTACAAGTTCAAACATATGGATCTTGCCGGAATCATTAGCTGTGCCGGAATTTTTTCCACATTCTTTGGCTTCATGTTCGGCAGCTTCTTCGGATTTGAGGATATAATAGAACCAATCTGGCTGCGTCCGATGGATGCCATGATGGATGTGCCTTTTATTGGAAAACTGAACACCGTATTTATTATAGCCATCGGCTTTGGTATGGGAATCATTCTTCTGTGTATGATCTTTAATATTATGAATTCCCTGAAAGCAAAGGACACTGAGAAGGTATGGTTCGATACCAACTCTGTTGCAGGCCTTGTATTCTATGGCTCAGCAGTAATCGTAATCGCTCTGTTCATGACAGGCCATAAGCTTCCTGGCGGCATCGTTCTTTGCATTATGTTTATTCTGCCACTGCTTGTAATGTTCTTAAAAGAGCCTCTTACAAACCTTGTGGAAAAGAAGCCGGCCGCTTTTGAAGGCGGTGTGGGAATGTTTATCGTTCAGGGATTTTTCGAAATGTTCGAGGTTCTTCTGAGCTACTTCTCCAACACACTTTCCTTCGTGCGTATCGGAGCTTATGCAGTCAGCCATGCAGCTATGATGCAGGTTGTGCTGATGCTGGCGGGCGCTGAGAACGGAAGCCCGAACTGGGTTGTGATCGTTCTTGGAAATATTTTCGTGTGCGGTCTTGAGGGCCTGATTGTTGGTATTCAGGTACTGAGACTTGAGTATTACGAGATGTTCAGTCGTTTCTACAAAGGAAGCGGAAGAAAATTCGAGCCTTTCCGTTCTGACGCGGAGGCGAAATAAGACTTACGGTTCATTCAATGAACATGAGATAAGAACAGCAATATTGAGTAGGCTGTTGTATGGCAGTAAATATGAAAAAATATTCTGTGAGATATTTATTATATGTCCCGGCATGAAACGGTGACATTACAAATGTGAAAACACGAGGAGGTCAATTATCATGACAGTTATGACACAGATTATCTTAGCAGTAGCGCTTGTATTAAGCATTATCGTTCCATTTGGTTATTATTTCATCGGCGAGAAGAGCCGTGGACGTTACAAAACAACAATCGCAACAAATGCATTTTTCTTCTTTGGTACCATGTTAGTAGCAGCAATGGTTATGTTTGCAGGAAGCTCTTCTGTACAGGCTGCAGCAGGCACTGAGGCAGGTATTGCAACAGGTCTTGGATATATCGCAGCAGCTCTTGTTACAGGTCTTTCCTGTATTGGTGGTGGTATTGCCGTAGCCAGTGCGGCAAGTGCAGCTCTTGGTGCAATCAGCGAAGATCAGAGTATCCTTGGTAAATCCCTTATCTTCGTAGGTCTTGCCGAAGGTGTTGCTCTTTACGGTCTGATCATTTCCTTCATGATCATCGGTAAATTATAATTATGAAAATGTTTTTGATCAGTGACAACATCGATACCTGTACAGGGATGAGACTGGCAGGTGTGGAAGGCGTGGTAGTCCATGAGCGTGAGGAACTGAAGGATGCTCTGGAGAAAGCAATCGCCAACAAAGAAATCGGGATTCTTCTCCTGACCGAGAAATTCGGCAGGGAGTTTCCCCAGATCGTGGACGATGTAAAGCTGAACCATAAAACGCCTTTGATCATCGAAATCCCTGACAGGCATGGTACAGGTCGTGGACCTGATTTTATCACTTCATATGTGAACGAAGCCATTGGCTTAAAGTTATAGGCAGGAGAAGACCAAGCATGACAATTGAAGAAAAACTGCAGCATTTCTA